>DATENJ010000198.1:0-3806 GCA_035275125.1 Actinomycetes bacterium
CGCGGCGGCCTGCCGCACGGCGGCCAGCTCGTCGACCGGCGCCTGGACGCCGACGAGGCGAGCGCGCTTGCGTCCAGCCCGCTTCCCTCGCTGCCGCTGACCGCGGCCGAGGCGGCCGACCTGCGGGCCCTGGCCACCGGGGCCTACAGCCCGCTGACCGGCTTCCTCGGGGCCAAGGAACACGAGTCGGTCATCGAGTCGATGCGCCTGCCCGACGGCCCCCTGTGGCCGATCCCGGTGTGCCTCGGCATCCCCGACGGGGTCCGGGTCGACGCCGGCCGCCTGGCCCTGCGGAGCGAGCAGGGCGAGCTGCTGGGCGTGCTCGAGGTCGCCGAGGTGTTCGAGCGCGACCGCGACGCCGAGGCCCAGCTGGTCTACGGCACCACCGACCCCGAGCACCCCGGCGTGGCCCGGGTGCTTGGCTCCCCGGCCCGCGCCGTGGCCGGCCCGATCCAGGCCGTGGTCGAGCCCCTTGACGGGCCGGTGGGGGCCCGCGCCCTGACCCCGGCCGAGACCCGGGCCGCCTTCGCCGAGCGTGGCTGGAGCACCGTTGTCGGGTTCCAGACCCGCAACCCGGTCCACCGGGCCCATGAGTATCTGATGAAGTGCGCCCTTGAGATGGTCGACGGGCTGCTGCTGCACCCGCTGGTCGGCCCGACCAAGGAGGGCGACGTGCCCGCCGAGGTCCGCATGCGGGCCTATGAGGCGGTGCTCGGCTACTTCCCGCCCTCCCGGGTCCTGCTGGCCGCCCTGGTCGCCCCGATGCGCTACGCCGGCCCCCGCGAGGCCGTGCTCCACGCCCTGGTGCGCAAGAACTACGGCTGCACCCACTTCATCGTCGGCCGCGACCACGCCGGCGTCGGCAGCTACTACGGCACTTTCGAGGCCCAGGAGCTGATCGCCTCGCTGCCCGCCGAGGACCTGGGCATCACCCCGCTGCGCTTCGACAACGCCTTCTACTGCCGGCGCTGCCTGGCCATGGCCACCGGCAAGACCTGCCCGCATCCCGACAGCGACCACGTCGCCCTCTCCGGCACCCAGGTGCGGGCCATGCTGGCCGGCGGCCAGCTGCCCCCGCCCGAGTTCTCCAGGGCCGAGGTGGCCGAGCTGCTGATCGAGGCCTACCGCTCCTGACCGACCATCGACGAAAGGCGCACCGTCCCATGACCAACGACACCGGCTTCGTGCTCTGGCTCACCGGCCTGTCCGGCGCGGGCAAGTCGACCGTCGCGGCCAAGCTGGCCCCAGCCCTGGCCGAGCGCGGCCACCGGGTCGAGCTGCTCGACGGCGACGAGGTCCGCACCAACCTCTGCCAGGGCCTCGGCTTCAGCCGGGAGGACCGCGACACCAACATCGCCCGCATCGGCTACGTCGCCAGCAAGCTGTCCAAGCACGGGGTGGCCGTGCTGGTGGCGGCCATCTCCCCCTACCGGGAGGCCCGCGACCAGGTCCGGACCGCGGTCGACAACTTCGTCGAGGTGTACGTGGCCGCGCCCGTCTCGACCTGCGCCGAGCGCGATGTCAAGGGCCTGTACGCCAAGGCCCTGGCCGGTGAGATCAAGAACTTCACCGGGGTGTCCGACCCCTACGAGCCGCCCGCCGACGCCGAGATCGTCCTGCACACCGAGGCCGAGAGCGTCGACGACTCGGTCCACCAGGTGATCGCCTGGCTGGAGGCCAACGGGTTCACCGCCAGGTGAACAGGGTCGACCTGCACGCCCACACCCTGGCCAGCGACGGCAGCGACCGGCCCGAGGCGCTGGTCGCGGCGGCCGCCGCGGCCGGGGTCGGGACCCTGGCCGTCACCGACCACGACACCGTGGCCGCGGTGGCCGAGGCCAGGGAGGCCGGGGAGCGCCTCGGGGTCGAGGTGCTGGCCGGCTGCGAGGTCACGGCGACGGTCGGGGACCGGGTGGTGCACGTGCTGCTGTACGGGGAGGGCCTGCTGGAGCCCGGCCTCGCCGACACCGTCGAGCTGGGCCGGCGCGGCCGCGACGACCGCAACCGGGCCATCGGTGAGCGGCTGGAACGGCTCACCGGGGTCGGCCACGCCGACGCCGTCGAGGTCGCCGGGGCCAGCGTCCTGTCGCGGGCCCATTTCGCCAGGGCCCTGATCGCCAAGGGCGCCGTGGCCGACGTGGCCGAGGCGTTCGACCGCTACCTGTCGTCGGGGCGCCCGGCCTATGTCCCCGCCCCGAGCGTTTCGGTGACCGACGCGGTGGCCATCGCGGCCAAGGCGGGCGGGGTGGCGGTGCTGGCCCACCCGGGCCGGCTGGCCGCCGGCGAGCGCGACCGGGTGCTGGGCGAGGCCATCGAGGCCGGGATCGACGGGGTCGAGGTCTGGCACTCCCAGCACGACGACGAGCTGCGCCGGTCCCTGGCCGGCCTGGCCGAGCGGCGTGGCCTGCTGGCCACCGGCGGCTCCGACTACCACGGCCGGCACAAGCCGGACGTCCGCGTCGGCAGCGGCATCGCCGGGAACGTCGCCGTTCCCGGCGAACAACTGGCCGCCCTGCGGGAGCGATTGGCGTCGGCCGGTCCCGCCTGAGTAGGCTCCGCCCGGCCTGAAACGCCGAACAAGGCAAAGGGGGGTTTCACCGAATGACGCTGCGCGCGCGCCCGCATCCGATGCTGGCGCTACTCCTGGCGGTCGCAACCGCTCTCGCCCTGACCGTGGCCCTGTCGCGGCCGGCGGTGGCGATCGTCAGCTCCACTCCGGACACCATGTGCCAGGTCGACAACGGACGCGTCAACGCCGTCGCCTACCTCGGTGGCACCCTCTATCTCGGTGGCAGCTTCACCTCGGTCAACGGGGGGACGACCCGTAACCGCCTGGCCGCCTGCAACGCCTCCACGGGCGCCCTGCTGCCCTGGAACCCGAACGCCAACAACATCGTCAGGGCCCTCAAGATCTCCCCCGCCGGGACCAGGGTGTACGTCGGCGGGGACTTCTCGGCCGTCGGCGGGGCCGCCCGCTCCCGGGTCGCCGCCCTCAGCCCCAGTAGCGGCGCCGCCTTCGGCTGGAGCCCGTACGTCAACGACCAGGTCAAGGCGGTCACGACCTCCAACAGCGGCGCCACGGTGTACGTCGGCGGCGACTTCGACTCGGCCGAGGGGGCGGGCCGGCAGCGCCTGGCCTCCTTCAACGCCACCAGCGGCAACCTGACCAGCCTCAAGCCAAACATCTCCAATGGCGCCGGGAACTTCGGAACGGTGCTGACCTTGGACGTCTCCGCCGACGGCAACACGCTGTACTTTGGCGGCGATTTCGCCCTGGTCAACGGCCATTCGCGCCGCAACGCGGCCGCCGTGTCGAGCGGCATCGGCACCCTCCGGGCCTGGAGCCCGGCTTCCACCGCCGACGTCGTCGGGGAGCTCACCGTGTCGGCCTCGGGCAACACGGTGTTCGCCGGCGGCCGCGGCGCCGGCGGCTACGTTCAGGCCTACGGCCCCAACGTCGGGGGCACCCCGGTCTGGAACGTCGCGACCAACGGTGACGTCGAAGCCCTCGCCGTCTCCTCCTCGATTCTGTATGCCGGCGGCCACTTCACCAGCGTGGCCGGATCGACCCGCCACCACCTGGCCGCGCTGCGTGCCTCCGGCGGCGCCCTTCAGAGCTGGGCCCCCGACGCCAACGGTGTCTTCGGCGCCTTCGGTACGGCCATCACCAGCTCCCGGGTCGCCTTCGGGGGCGAGTTCACCACCATTGGCGGTGCCGCCCACCAGCGCGTCGTCCAGTTCTCCGGGACCCCGTAGGAGGATGCGGCCGCCGCGGTGAGCACCCGGCTGGTCAGCCTCGTGGCCGA
>DATENJ010000199.1:0-2255 GCA_035275125.1 Actinomycetes bacterium
GGGGGTGTGGGTCCCGGGGCTGTGGGCCCGGGGGCTGTGGACAGCCCACGCCTCCCGCCCCGGCATCGGGCTACCCTCCCGTTCCGGGGCCCCAGGCATCCGGGGGTGAGGCTCCGGCGTGCCCGGCATGGCTGGGGTGCCTGGCGTGGCCGGGGTGCCTGGCGTGGCCGGCGGGCCTGGTGGGCCCTGCGTGCCCAGGCTGGCCGGCGTGCTCTGCAGGCCTTGGGACGAGGCCTGGACCCGCTCCGACAGGGGTGGCCGGGCCGCGATCGGGGAGATGGGCTCGCCGTCCAGGTCGCTGGGGGACGGCTCCCACCAGCCCGACCAGTCGGCCTCCTCGCCGGTCGGCCAGGCGTCACCGTTGCCGCCGGGGTGCTGGTCGCCGAACCCGGGCGGGTACTGGTCGCCCTGCCCGGCGGGGTGCTGGTCGCCGTTGCCGATGTGGCTGTCGACACCGTGGGTGTGGCCGTTGCCGGTCGGCACAGGGTCGAACTCGGGGCCGGAGTCGTCGGTGAGGTCGATCCACCGCTCGGCCGGGGGCCAGGTCGATGGGGCGGGGTGGTCGGCGGCGGGCGCGACCGTCGAGGCGGCCACCGCGGCCGACATGACCTCGACCGGGATCTCGGTGTCGTCGGCGTAGATCTCGTCGGGGACGGCGGTGGGGTCGGCGAACAGCGGCGGCGGGAGGACGACGGCCGCCGTCACGCCGCAGCCGGGGGTGGGGGTGAGGGCGACCTCGATGCCGTGGCGCTGGGCGAGCCGGGCGACCACGTGCAGCCCGAGCCGCTGGGACACCGACAGGTCGACGTCACGGGGGGCCGTCAGCAGGTCGTTGGCCTCGGCCAGGTCCTCGGCGCGCATGCCGACGCCCCAGTCCTCGACCGTGAGCACGTGCGAGCCCGGGGTCTGGAGGTACGGCCGGGTGCGGATGATCACGCTGGCCTCGGGCGGCGAGAAGTGGACGGCGTTCTCGACCAGCTCGGCCACCAGGTGGGTGAGGTCGGCGACGGCGTTGCCGAACACGGCCAGCCGCTCGTCCACGGCGAACGTCACCCGGTCCAGGTCCTCGGTCTCGGCGATGGCCGCCCGGACGACGTCGACCAGGGGCACCGGCCGGCCCCAGGTCCGGGGCGGCTCCTCGCCCGACAGCACCAGCAGGCTCTCGGCGTTGCGGCGGATGCGGGTGGCCAGGTGGTCGAGCCGGAACAGGTCGGCGAGCGCGTCCGGGTCCTCCTCCTGGTTCTCGAGCTGGTTGATGAGCCCGAGCTGGCGGTACAGCAGGCTCTGGTTGCGCCGGGCCAGGTTGACCAGCAGGTCGGAGGTGAAGCGGCGCTGGGTGATCTCGGCGTCGGCCAGTTGCCTGGTCAGGTCAAGCGTCTTGCGCTGCTCGCGCTCGGTCGTCTCCCAGAAGATGACCACGCCGCAGCAGGCGGCCAGCACGGCCACCCCGTGGATGGCCGACCAGACCCACGGGCTGGTCTGCCCGGCCGGGTGGGTGAAGATCAGGTCGGTGCGCAGCGCCGACCCGAGGCCGTGGCTGAGAACGGTGAAGACCACGTTCCACAGGAACGGCACCCAGTCCTGATACAGGGCGATAAAGCCGATCATGATGAAGAAATGGAAATGGGCCTCGATCGAGCCGTTGGAGAAGCTCACCAGCACCGCCGAGCAGTAGGTGAGCCCGGCCGTGATCATCACCGAGGCGACCCGCCGCTGCGTGATCAGCCGGCCGAGGACCAGGCAGGCGGCGGGGACGGCGAGCACGACGATGGTGTCCCATGCGCTGCGGCCCATGTAGAGCCCGAACGCGAACAGCAACGGCAGGTGCAACAGCAGTAGTGCCTGCAGGAACACGTGCCGTTTGTGCCACGACCTGGCGTCAAGGGTGTTGCCCCGCGGCAGGTACGCGAGCAGCCTTGTCAATCCGAGCCCCTCCCCCGGCGAGATCTGGTGATGGCTCGGATCATGTAATGATTAACGCTGAAGCCGCAAATCGTCTTTCACTAGGCGGGTCCGGCGAACCTTCTAGAATGTTCGTAGTCGGCGCGAAGCGCTCTTACTGCTCGATTTGCTCGCGCTCCCGCTCGGCCATCCGGGCCCGCTGCGGCTCCACGATGTACCTGGGGTCGCGGGCCGACTGGAACCCGGCCTTGTAGACCGCCCAGCGCTCGCAGGCCGACCCGGCCAGGGTCAGGGCGGCCCCCGTCACGGTGAGAGCGCGGCGCCGGCGGCCGCCCAGGGCGACCAGCCCGGCG
>DATENJ010000200.1:0-2397 GCA_035275125.1 Actinomycetes bacterium
CCCCGGAGCACTGCGGCAGCTGCCAGTTCGTGGCTCCGTGCCTGGCCATCGAGCGCGGCGACGACGTCGGGGCCGTGCTCGAGGCCGGCTACCGGGACCGGGGCCCGGAGCGGGTCGAGCCGGGACGGCTCGGCGCCGCCACCTGGGGCACCGGCAGAGGCGCCGCCCCACCCCGGTTCGACACCCCGGACCCCTCCGACTCTCTGGGGGACCACGCCGGCGGTTCCCCGGACCCCTCCTGACGCTGCGGGGTGGCGGGCTCGCGGAGAGGGAGGCGGAGCTCGAACCGGGCCCCGGTGGTGGTGCTGGCGTCGGTGGCGACCAGGTCGCCGCCCTGGGCCCTGGCCAGCTGGCGGGCGATGTAGAGGCCGAGGCCGAGCCCGCGTCCAGGCTCGAGGCGGGTGAAGCGCTCGAAGATCCGCTCGCGCTCGGCGGCCGGGACGCCGCCGCCCTCGTCCTCGACGGCCAGGACCGCCTTGGCCCCGTCGCGCTCCCCGATCAGCCACACCGGGCTGTCCTCGGGCGCGTACTTGCAGGCGTTGTCGACCAGGTTGCCGAGGATCTGCAGGACCAGGTCGGGGGCCAGGCGCACCGGCATGCCGTGGTCGCAGCGGACCCGCACCCGGTCGCCGCAGGCGCCCGCCTGGGCCTCGGTGGCCGCCTCCAGCAGCAGCTCGGCGGCGTCGACGTCGACCCGCTCGGACGCGGCCGACAGGAAGCTGGACCGGCCGTTTTCGGACTGGGCGGCCAGCAGGAGCTGCTCGATCAGCACCCGCAGACGGCGCGCCTGACGGTCGGCCATCTCCAGCAGCTCCTGACGCTCCCTGGGGTTGACACCCTGCCCGGACGACAGCAGCCGCAGCGCCCCGACCACGGTGGTGAGCGGGGTGCGGAGCTCGTGGGAGACCATGGCCAGCAGGTCGTCCTTCATCTGGTCGGTCTCCTTGAGCTTGCGGGCCACCTCCTGCTCCTGGGCCCGCAGCTCGGCCTCCCGCCTGGCCGTGGCCTCGGCGTCCTGGCGGGCCAGCACCGCCCTGCTCTCGCTGCGCAGCAGCAGGTAGGCGGCGAGCATCGGGCCGAGCGCGAGCAGCAGCAGGGCCGGGCGCTCGGCCGCCAGCACCAGCACCAGCACGCCGACCTGGGCCATGACGACGACCAGCAGCACGTGGCGCAGGAACCGGCCGAGGCCGACCACCGGCCGGACGGAGGTGTCCAGGGCCAGGTACACGCCGAACAGGGCCATCTTGACGACGACGAACACGGCTGTCCCGGTCAGGATCGCCGGCAGCGCCGAGCTGCCGGCGATCTGGCCGCCGGCCAGGGTCGTCCAGACGAGCGCCCCGGCGGCCAGGCCGACCGTGTGGGTGCCGTTGTTGAAGGCCACCTTGGAGAACGGCTTGCGGTGGGCCAGGTCGTACAGCAGGCCGGAGGCGGCCATCACCAGCGCGGCCGCGCCGGTCCCGGCGGCCAGGGCAAGGGCGAAGACGAACGGCGTGTCCACGTGGATGCTCGGGCCGCGCCCGTCCCGGCTGAGCGGGATCGACAGGAACGGGGCCACCAGGACGACCAGGGCCAGCAAGGCCCCCTCGGGCAGGCTGTCGCGCACCTGACCGAGGTCAATGTTCGCCGCGAGCAGCGCGAGCACCACGATGCCGATCGCCGAGACGACGGCCATGTACGCCCTGAGCCTGCCCACCATCGCGCAAGTCTCCCTCCTCGCCCGGTTACGCGGCAACTAGCCGATATGGTGGCCCGGGCGGGTCGTGACACGATGCCTGGCACGTCATGGGCATGGTGAGGAGGAGCGGGGTGGCCCAGTCCGGGGAGCCGGCGGCCGGGCGCCGGCCGAGCCGGCGGCGGCTGGTGGTCCGGGTGCTGCTGGCGGTCGTGGTCGTCGGCGCCGTCTACTTCGGGCTGCTGCCCAAGGTGGTCGACGTCAGCCAGGTCTGGGCCACGCTGCGGGCGATGACCTGGCTGGAGCTCGCCACCCTGGTGCTGGCCGCGGTCTGGAACCTGGTCTCCTACCTGCTGCCGCAGCTGGTCGCCATGCCCGGGCTCAGCCTGCGGCAGGCCGTGATGGAGAGCCACGCCTCGACCGCGGTCGGCAACCTGGTCCCGGTGGGCCAGGCGGTCGGGCTGGGAGTGACCTACCGCTTCTACACCTCCTTCGGGTTCGGGGGCGGCCCGATCACCCTTTCGCTCCTGGTCCAGGGGGTGTGGAACAACTTCGTGAAGCTCGGCATGCCGATCGTGGCCGTCGGCCTGCTGGTGCTCAGCGGCGACGCGGCCGGCGAGCTGGCCCCGGCGGCGGTGGTCGGGCTGGTGGTGTTCGCGCTGGCCCTGGCCGGGTTCGCCTTCGGCCTCTCGGGCGAGCGGCGGGCCGCCCGGCTGGGCCGG
>DATENJ010000201.1:0-4586 GCA_035275125.1 Actinomycetes bacterium
GACGCCGCAGCAGCCGCCGCACCCCCAGGTCGAGCAGCAGCCCACCAACGACCAGGAAGGCCGCGGCCCCCGGCGCTGCACCCGCCGTCGCGGCCTGGCCTGGTTCGCCCTCGCCGGCGACCGCCGGGGTCGGGGGGGAGAGGGCGGCATGGACGGGCTCGTACTCGACCTCGAGGCGGCTCCATTCGCCGGCCACCAGGCGGGCCATGGCTCGGCCGAGGTCGCCGGCGGTCTCGGCGACCGCCTTGGCCTGGGGAGCCGCGGCCACCGGGAAGCGGGGGCGGCCGTCGGCGGTGGCGAGCCCGGCCGCCTTCAGCGACTCGAGGCGATGCTGGCCCAACCGGTCCAGCGGGGCCCCGTCGGCCACCGCGGACAGCAACGCTCCGTGCACCGCCGGGTCGACCAGCTCACCGGGCTCCAACGCCGGCGGGACCGGCGCCCACCATCCCAGCTCCCAGGCCGTCCGGGCCCGGACCCCGCGCGGCATCGTCGCCGGCCTGTCAGGCGCCGGTGGCGGTCAGGTTGCGGGTGGCGCTCGGGTCGACCTTGATGCCGGGGCCCATCGAGGTGGCGACGGTGATGCCCTTGATGTAGCGCCCCTTGGCCGCGGCCGGCTTGGCGCGGAGGATCTCGTCCAGGACGACCTGGTAGTTCTCGACCAGGGCCTTGGCGGCGAACGAGGTCTTGCCAAGGATCAGGTGGAGGTTGCCGTGGCGGTCGACCCGGTACTCGACCTTGCCGCCCTTGATGTCGGAGACGGCCCTGGCCACGTCCGGGGTGACGGTGCCGGCGCGCGGGTTCGGCATCAGGCCACGGGGACCGAGGATGCGGCCGAGGCGGCCGACCTGGCCCATCATCTCGGGCACGGCGACCGCGGCGTCGAAGTCGAGGAAGCCGCCCTGGACCCGCTCGACCAGGTCCTTGCCGCCGACCACGTCGGCGCCGGCCTCCTCGGCCAGGCGGGCCGCCTCACCCTCGGCGAACACGGCGACCCGGATGGTCTTGCCGGTGCCGTTGGGCAGCGAGACGGTGCCCCGCACCATCTGGTCGGCCCGGCGCGGGTCGACCCCGAGCCGGAAGGCGACCTCGACGGTGGCGTCGAACTTCGTCGGGTTGGTCTCCCGAGCCAGCTCCAGCGCCTCGGCCGGGTGGTACAGCCGGGTGCGGTCGACCTTGGCGACCGCCTCGGCGAGCTTCTTGCCAGCCATCAGTTGTCCTCCTGTGGTCCACGGACCGCGAGGTGCGGCCCTCCCACGAACTCGGTGAACGGCGCCTCGTCAGGAGGCGACGGTAATGCCCATGGACCGGGCGGTGCCCTCGACGATCCTCATCGCGCCCTCGATGTCGATGGCGTTCAGGTCGGGCATCTTGGTCTCGGCGATCTCCCGGACCTGGGCCCGGGTGACGGAGCCGACCTTCTCACGGTGCGGCTCGGCCGAGCCCTTCTCGACCCCGGCGGCCTTGCGCAGCAGCACCGCCGCGGGCGGGGTCTTCAGCACGAAGCTGAAGCTGCGGTCCTCGTAGATGGTGATCTCCACCGGGACCACGTTGCCGGCCTGGGCCTGGGTGGCGGCGTTGTACTGCTTGCAGAAGTCCATGATGTTCACGGCGTGGGGGCCGAGGGCCGTTCCCACCGGCGGCGCCGGGGTGGCCTGGCCGGCCGTGAGCTCGATCTTCAGCACCGCCGCCACGCGGCGACGGCGACCTGCTTGGGGTGGCATGGGGGCGGTAACTCCTTCGGAATGGTCAGAGCTTCTGGACCTGGTCGAACGCGAGCTCGACCGGGGTCTCGCGGCCGAAGATCGAGACCAGGACCTTGAGCTTCTGCTGGTCGGCGTTGATCTCGGCGATCGAGCCGGGCAGCTGGGCGAACGGGCCGGAGGTGACGGTGACCGACTCGCCGACCTGCCACTCGACCCGTGGCTTGAGCTTCTCGACCGGCTTGGTCTCGAGGATCTTGGCCACTTCCTTCTCGGACAGCGGGGTCGGCTTGGCCCCGGAGCCGACGAACCCGGTCACGCCGGGCGTGTTCCGGACCACGTACCAGGAGTCGTCGTCCAGGTACATGCGGACCAGGAGGTAGCCGGGGAAGACCTTGCGCGAGACGACCTGCTTCTTGCCGCCCTTGATCTCCATGACGTCTTCCATGGGGATCACGACCTCGAAGATCCGCTCCTCCATGTTCATCGAGGAGATGCGGCTCTGGAGGTTGGCCTTGACCTTGTTCTCGTAGCCAGCGTAGGTGTGGACGACATACCAGTCCCCAAGGCTGAAGGCGGGGCCGGTGGTGCCGGTTGCAGTGTCGGTGCTCATGTGACTCCTGTCAGTCGCCGAAGACGGCGAACACGGCCTTCCCGAACAGTGTGTCCAGCCCGAAGATGACGGCCGTGATGACGGTCACAGCCACCAGCACGACCACCGTGTAACCGGCGACGGTGCGCCGGTCGGGCCAGTTCACCTTCCGCAGCTCGGCCACGACCTCGCTGCCGAACGAGCCAACGCCGCGCAGCCGCGAGCGGCGGGCGCCCTGCTGGCCGTCCCGCCCACCGGCCCGCTGTCGCTCCAGCTGCTGCTTGCGCAGCTGCTGCAGCCGCTGAGGGTCCGCGGTCTTCTGCTGGCGGGCCATCGCCCGCTTGGTTTCCCTGTTCATTGCGAAGGGTTGCTCCTCACGCCGAGGCGCCGGTCAATCGTCGAGGGGTGGCAGGCCAGGAGGGACTCGAACCCCCAACCACCGGTTTTGGAGACCGGGACTCTACCAATTGAGCTACTGGCCTTGGGAGTGGGCGCGCCCCGAGCCTGAGCCCAAAGCCCAACGAGTATAGGTGGGTCAACCCGGCCTGAACAAGATACCCGGCCCGACCAGGGTACCAGCCCCGGAGGCATCCGATGACATCCGAGGAGTCACCAGGGCGGTGGTGTCTTCTCTCAGCTGAGCTGGCCTGGGTAGAGCATGGCCAGCTCGTCCGGCCAGGTGGCGAGGAGGCGGAGCTCGTCGTCGGTGAGGGGACGGCCGGTGGCGGCGTTGGTGAGCTGGACGAGCTTGAACACCAGGTCTTCGTCGCCGTCGGCGAGCTCGAGGCCGAGGCCGTCGAGGACGTGGCGGAAGCCGGCCTTGCCGCCGTACTCGCCGGTGAGCACGACCCGGCCCTGGCGGGCGGCCCAGTCGTGGGGGAACGGCCCGAGGGTCTCGTCGTCGTAGAGCTCGTAGTTGTGCCGGTCCTTGAGCGCGCCGTCGGCGTGGATGCCGGACTCGTGGGCGAAGGCGTTGGCCCCCACACCGGGCTGGCCGAGCGGCAGTGGCTGGCCGAAGGCGTACGCCGCCCACAGGGCGAACCGCCGAGCCCAGCTCAGGTCGAGCTCGCCGCCAAGGTCGATGCGGCCGTCCAGGCCGAAGCCGTGCTGGAAGGCGAGGATGCAGGAGAGCAGGTCGGCGTTCCCGGCCCGTTCGCCGATGCCGTTGACGCAGGTGTTGACCCAGGCGTCCTGGCCGGCGTCCAGGTCGCCAAGGGCGCCGGCGACCGAGTTGGCCACGGCCATGCCGAGGTCGTTGTGGCAGTGGGTCTCGACCGGGATCCCGACCGCGCCGGCCAGGCCGGCGAACCGCTCGCGGATGCGCCAGGGGGTGTCGCCGCCGATGGTGTCGCAGTAGCGGACCCGGTCGGCCCCGGCCTCCCGGGCCGCGACGGCGAACTCGGTCAGGTAGCCGGCGTCGGTCCGCGACCCGTCCTCGGCGTTCACCCCGACGGTGGCCACGCCGGCCGACTTGGCCGTCCGGGTCGCGGCGACCATCTGCTCGATGACCGCGGCCCGGTCCAGCCGGCCCCGGAACTTGTTGACGATCATCTGGTCGGAGGTGGAGATCGACAGGTTGAGGTGCTCGAGGCCGAGCGGCAGGGACGCCTCGACGTCGCCGGGGACGGCCCGGGCCCAGCCCGACAACCGGAGGTCTCCGAACGCGCCCGCCTTGGCCAGGGCGAGGTTGGCACGAAGGTAGGGCACCTCGTGGAACAGGAACGGGAAGCCGGCCTCGGACTGGGTGACGCCGAGCTTGCTCAGGTAGAAGTTGACCATCGTCTTGCCGAACTTGGACAGGTTGACCCGGGCCGTCTGGACGCCGTCGCGGTTGGTCACGTCGAGGAGGTGGATCCGTGGCATGGCGCTTGCCTCTCGTCGCGGTGCTGCTCTCCCTCTCAGCTTGACAGCGGTTCTTCTAATTCTCAATATTGATCAATATGGCGACGGGGCGGGGTGAGCGGCGCTTGAGCACCGCCGAGGCGGCCGCCCGGCTGGGCGTCAAGCCGGCCACCCTGTACGCGTACGTGAGCCGCGGCCTGCTGGGTCGCGAGCGCTCCCCCGACGGGCGGACCAGCACCTTCGACCCGGCCGAGATCGACCGTCTCGCCCGCCCCGGCCGTGCCCGCCGAGGTCGCCGGCCGGCCACCGACCTGGTCGTGCCCTCGGCGATCACCGCCATCGACCGGGGCCGCCCCTGGTACCGGGGCGTCGCCGTCACCGACCTGGCCGCCACCCGCACCTTCGAGGAGGTCGCCGAGTGGCTCTGGACCGCCCAGTTCCCCACCTCGGGG
>DATENJ010000202.1:0-2321 GCA_035275125.1 Actinomycetes bacterium
TTGAGGACGGCCACGACCGCCAGCCACGGGCCCCGTCCGGCGGCCGCCTTGAAGAACAGCTCGTCCTTGAAGAAGCCGATGGTGAGCGGCAGCGCGGCCAGGCCGGCCGCGGCCAGGCCGCTGCCGGCGGCGAGGGCGGGCATGGCCCTGGCCAGGCCGCCGACCTCGGAGAGGGCCTTGCCGCCGGTGGCCTCGGTGACCGCCCCGCTGGTCATGAACAGGGCGCTCTTGGCCAGGGCGTGGGCCAGCACGTAGAAGCAGGCCGCGGCCGCCCCGGCGGCCCCGCCGACGCCCAGCATGGTGACCACGTAGCCGTACTGGGCGATGGTCGAGTAGGCGAGCAGCCGTTTGAGGTGGTCCTCGGAGAGCGCGAGCAGGCCCCCGACGGCCATCGACACCACCCCGACGGCCAGCAGCCCGTCGAGCAGGACGGGGCTGGACGCGAGCAGCGGGTGCAGGCGGCTGAGCAGGAACACCCCGGCCGCGACCATCGCCGCCGAGTGCAGGTAGGCCGACACCGGTGTCGGCGCGGCCATCGCCCGTGGCAGCCAGAAGTGCAGCGGCGCCTGGGCGCTCTTGGCCAGCGCCCCGACGGCGATCAGGGCGCCGGCCAGGGTCACCGCCGGGACGGCCGGGCCGGCGCTGACCCTGGCGAGCAGCTCGGGGATCGAGGTGGTGCCGTACTCGGCCCGCAGGACCAGGATCCCGACCAGCAGCAGCACGGCCGAGACGCCGGTCACCAGCAACGCCATCAGCGCCGACAGCCGGGCCTCGCGGTGCTGGCGGTCGAAGCCGATGAGCAGGTAGGACGCGATCGCCGTGAGGTCCCAGAACAGGAACAGGAGCAGCAGGTCCTGGGCGGTGGCCAGGCCGACCATGGCCACAAGGAACAGCGTCATGAGGGCGTGGAACCGCCGGCCTTCGGCCTGGGGCCGCTGCTCGTGGGTGAGGTGGCGGGGCAGGTAGGCGGTGGCGTAGGTGAAGACGGCGACGCCGATCCCGGTGGCCAGGAGGGCGTACAGGGCGCCGAGGCCGTCGAGCCGGAAGGCCAGCCGGGCGTCCCAGGTTGGCAGCCAGGCGATGTCGAACCCGCCACCGCCGGCGAGCCAGGCTCCCAGGACCGCGACGAACGCGGCCACCGCGACGGCGACGGCGGCGATGCCGGCCGCCCTCCCCGGCCGCTCCCGGGCCGGGTTCAGGCTGTCGATGTGACCTCCACGGGTGAGAGTCCAGCACACCGGCGGGCCCAGCGCACCCCCACCCCCGCGGACCGGTCAGGCGAGCGTCGCGGCCAGCGCCACCCCGAGCCCGATGGCGGCCGAGGCCGCGGTGATCTGGAGGGCCCGCCGGCGGTCCTCTTCCCGAGCCTGGGTGCGGGGCACGGGCTGCTCCTGGCCGCGGGCGTCGAGGTTGTAGAGGCCGCGGAAGCCGTAGTTGGCGCAGAAGCGCTGGCGGGCCTGGAGGTAGCCGGAGGCGGCCCCGGCGGCCGGGAGGGCCAGGGTGAGGCGCCACGCGCGATGGAGGTCGGAGCGGAGCAGCAGCGTGGCCAGGGCGGCGGTGACGGCCAGGCCGGCGTGGCCGGCGCGGCGGCGGATGGCGATCTCCTCGGGGCCGATGTTGCAGGTGCCGGGAACGTACTGCCCGGTCATGGCGCACCTCCGGGGTGGGACGGCGGGTAACGTGCTACTCTCGGTGTAGCACTGGTTCACGGTTGGCTTCGTAGTTCACAGTCGAGCTTGTCCCTTTGCCGCTGGCCCCACCCGGTGTCGGCGTGATCGTGACCTCCGAGCTGACGGAGGGAGGGACAACCCAGCATGACTGTTGGAACCGTCAAGTGGTTCAACACCAACAAGGGCTACGGCTTCATCAAGCCGGAGTCCGGCAACGACGTCTTCGTCCACGCCAGCGCCGTCCAGGAAGGCGTCGCACTGGCCGACGGCCAGGCCGTCGAGTTCGACGTCACCCAGGGCCAGAAAGGCCCCCAGGCCGCCAACGTGCGCCCGGTCGCCGTCCAGTAGCGGCCCGGAGGAGTTGATGTGAGCATGGCCCGCCTCGGTGGCACGCCGAGAGTCCTGCCCGACCAGCCGGTCGCGACTGTCGACCCGGAGGTCGAACGGCTCGCCCACGTGATGGTGGACGGGCTGATCGAGCGGTTGGCGGCCGAGCCGGCGGTTCCGGCCACCAGCCTGCTCGACAACCTGGCCGAGCAGCTGAAGCAGGCCGCGAGCCTGCGCCGGCTCAACGTCATGCGCCGCATGCCGGGCCCGGGGCCGGCCGGCGCCGTGTCGCCCGCGACCCCGCGCCGGACACCGGCGCGGCCC
>DATENJ010000203.1:0-2968 GCA_035275125.1 Actinomycetes bacterium
GGCCGGGTCGTTCCCCGGGGTCGAGTTCCTCCACGTCGAGTACGAGCCGGGCGCCCGCTCCTCCAGCGAGGGCGGCTTCATGCGCCACGCCGGCCAGGAGTTCGGCTACCTGCTGTCGGGCCGGCTCCAGGTCGACGTCGGCTTCGAGCGCTACCAGCTGGGCCCCGGCGACTCGATCAGCTTCCCCGCGACCAGCCCGCACCGGCTGGCCAACGACGGGCCCGAGCCGGCCCGGGCAATCTGGTGCATCCTCGGCCGCCACGGAGGCGTTCAGTAGCACTTGACGCCCGGGCGCCGATGGCGTTATTCCGAAGTCCACCGGACGAGGAGAGGGCCATGGGGATCCGGACGTACGGGCCGAACGCTGTCGACTGGGAGGAGCGGGTCGACACCGGCCGGCTCCGCACCGAGCGACTGGCGCGGCTCAAGGAGTCGCTGGACCGCTCGGAGCTGGGGGCGCTGCTCAGCTTCGACTTCCACAACATCCGCTACATGACCTCGACCCACATCGGCACCTGGGCGATGGACAAGCTGATCCGCTTCGCCCTGCTGCCCCGGGGCGGCGAGCCGGTCATCTGGGACTTCGGCTCGGCCGCCCGCCACCACCAGCTCTACAACCCCTGGCTGGACGGCCGGCCCGACGACCCCGAGAAGGGCCGGGCCCGGGCCGGGATCTCGACCCTGCGGGGCGCCTTCAACCCGGCCGCCGGTATCGCCGACGGCGTCGCGGCCAAGATCAAACGCGAGCTGGAGGCCCAGGGCCTCGCCGGCGAGCCGGTCGGGATCGACGTGGCCGAGCTGCCGGTGCTGGCGGCCATGGAGGCGGCCGGCCTCCGGGTGGTCGACGGCCAGCAGGTGTTCCTCGACGCCCGCCGGATCAAGACCCCCGACGAGATCACCCTGCTGACCATGGCCGCGACCATGGTCGACGCCGCTTACGACGAGCTCTACCGGTTCCTGCGGCCAGGGGTCAGGGAGAACGAGTGCGTCGGCCTGGTGGCCAAGGTCCTCTACGACCTCGGCTCCGAGCATGTCGAGGGGGTCAACGCCATCTCCGGGGAGCGCTGCTCGCCCCACCCCCACGTCTACTCCGACCGGATCCTGCGTCCCGGCGACCCCGCCTTCTTCGACATCCTGCACAGCTACAACGGCTACCGGACCTGCTACTACCGCTGCTTCGCGGTCGGGAGCGCTTCGCCGGCCATGCGCGACGCCTACGTCCGCTGCCGCGACTACATGGACGAGGCGATCGCCCTGGTCAAGCCGGGGGCGACCACCGCCGACATCGTGTCGGTGTGGCCGGCGGCCACCGAGTTCGGCTTCCCCGACGAGGAGGCCGCCTTCGCCCTCCAGTACGGGCACGGGGTCGGGCTGTCCATCTGGGAGAAGCCGATCTTCAGCCGGCTGGTCTCCCTCGACCACCCCGAGGTGCTGGAGGAGGGCATGCTGTTCGCCCTCGAGACCTACTGGCCGGCCTCTGACGGCTGGTCGGCGGCCCGGATCGAGGAGGAGGTGGTGGTCACCGCCGACGGCTGCGAGGTCGTCACCAAGTTCCCGGCCGAGGAGCTGCTGGTCGCCGGCCAGCGCTACTGGGCCGCCGGCGGCCCCCTGCCCACCACCCGCGAGGCCGAGTCCCACCGAAACCGGCAGGTGAGCCCATGACCGTCGTGTCCGAGGAGCCCCGGGTCGAGGAGCTGCTGGAGCTGTACCAGCAGATGGCCGTGATCCGGGCCACCGAGAAGGCCGCCTACGACCTGTTCGTGGCCGGCCTGGTGAAAGGGACGACCCACCTGGCGTCCGGCCAGGAGGCGGTGGCCGTGGGGGCGAGCGCCGCCCTCGAGCCGGACGACTACGTGTTCGCCACCTACCGCGGCCACCACCACGCCATCGCCCGCGGGGCCAGCCCCGAGGGCTGCCTGGCCGAGATGATGAGCCGGGCCACCGGGCTGTGCGGGGCCAAGGGCGGCTCGATGCACCTGACCGTCGCCGACCACAACATGCTCGGCTCGTACGCGATCGTCGGCGCCCACCTGCCGATCGCCTGCGGGGCCGCCTGGTCGGCCAAGCTGCGGGGGACCGGCCAGGTCGCGGTGGCCTTCTTCGGCGACGGGGCCACCAACATCGGCGCCTTCCACGAGGCCCTCAACCTTGCCGCCGTGTGGCGGCTCCCGGTGCTGTTCGTCTGCGAGAACAACCTCTACATGGAGTACACCTCGATCAAGACCGTGACCGCGGTCGCCCAGCCGGCCGCCGGGCGGGCGCCCGCCTACCAGCTCCCGGCCGAGGTGATCGACGGCAACGACGTCGTCGCCGTGCAGCACACCGTCGCGGCCGCCGCCGCCAGGGCCCGGGCCGGGGACGGCCCGACGGTGATCGAGGCCCTGACCTACCGCCAGTACGGGCACTCGCGCGGCGACCCCGGCAAGTACCGGCCCCAGGAGGAGGTCGACGCCTGGCTCAAGCGCGACCCGCTGCTGGTCCTGGCCGAGCGGCTGCGCGACCGCGGGGTCGACCAGCCGGCCATCGACGAGGTCGACGCCAGGGCCCGCGAGGAGGTGGCGGCCGCGGTCGAGGCGGCCAAGGCGGCCCCGCCGCCGAGCGAGGACACCGCCTTCACCGACGTCTGGGCCGACGGAGGTGCGCAATGGCGGACCTGATGACCTACCGGGAGGCGGTCGCCGCCGGGATCGCCCAGGAGATGCGCCGCGACGACACGGTGGTCTGCCTCGGCGAGGACATCGGCGCCGCCGAGGGCGTGTTCAAGACGGTCGCCGGGCTGTTCGCCGAGTTCGGGCCCGAGCGGGTCTGGGACACCCCGATCAGCGAGCAGGCGATCGTCGGGACGGCCATGGGCGCGGCCATGACCGGGATGCGCCCGGTGGCCGAGATCATGTTCTCCGACTTCCTGGCCTGCTGCTTCGACTACCTGGCCAACGAGATCCCGAAGCTGCGCTACATGACCGGCGGC
>DATENJ010000204.1:0-2054 GCA_035275125.1 Actinomycetes bacterium
CCGTGGTGGGCCCCCGATTCGGGAGGGTAGCCGGCCCGGGGAACGGGGGGGCTGGGTTGTCCACAGCCCCCGACCCGGGGACCACGGCCTCTGACCCGGGGGCGTCGGCGGGGACCGCGAACCGGCCGAGGTGCCTGGGGAGCGGCTGGCCGCCCGGCGGGGCCAGCAGCTCGACCTCGGCCGACTGGTTGAAGGCGTCGGGGGCCAGCGGCTGGGCCAGGCCGAACGCCTCAGCGTGGCGCTCGGGGTAGTCGGCCGTGTCGTCGAGGTCGAACAGGTACAGGTTGGGCAGGACGTCGGCAGCCTCCTCGAGGGCGGCCACATCGGCGCCGGTGGCCGGCCGGTCGAGGGCCAGGGTGAGGCGGCAGCGGCCGCGACGGTCGAAGGAGACGGTCGCTTCCCGCTCCTCGTCGAGGGCCAGGTCGCCAGCGGGCAGCCAGCCACCCAGCCAGCGGGGCGCCGGCGGCCGTTCGGCCGGGGCGACCTGGACCGAGCGCGGCATTACCATGCCGATCCTGGTTTCATGGCAGCTGGCGACCACGACCAGAGGAGGCACTGCTGGCGACCATCACGGCCGTCGCCCGTGAGGGGCTGACCGCGGCTCGCACCCGAACTCTGTGGGTGCAGCGCGGCCTCACCGTGCTGACCTTTGGCGCCATCTACCTCGTCCTTCTCAAGACCCTGCACTGGAACCTTATCCTGACCGCGACCACGGCGGCGGGCGGCGACATGGGGTCGCACCACTACGTGGCCACCTTCCTGCGTGAAGACCTGCTGCCACGGGGCCGGGTGACCGGCTGGGCACCGGGCTGGTTCGCCGGCATCCCCATGCTCACCTTCTACTTCCCCCTGCCGTACGTCCTCATCGCCGCGCTCACCCTGCCCCTCGGCGACCAGGTGGCGTTCAAGCTGGTCACCGTGCTGGGCCTGCTGGCGCTTCCGGTGACCTGCTGGGGGGCGTTCCGGCTGCTGCGCCTGCGCGAGCCGGCCCCGCTGCTGGCCGCCTGCGCGGCCACCGTGTTCCTGTTCATGTCCCAGGTCACCCCGACCCAGCAGTTCACCATCTGGGGCGGCAACATCGCCAGCACGATGGCCGGGGAGTTCCCCTTCTCGATCTCGTTCGCCCTGCTGCCGCTGGCCCTGGCCGTGCTCTGGCGGGTCTGCGAGGACGGCAAGGGCTGGCGGCCCGCCGCCCTACTGGTCGCGGCGCTGGTGCTGAGCCACATCCTGACCACCATCGTGCTCGTGCTGGGCGCGACCGGCCTGCTGCTGCGCCGGCCGCTGGCCGCGGCCCTGGCCTCGTTCCGGCGCCTGGCCCTGGTCCTTGGGGTGGCGTTCTGCCTGACCGCCTTCTGGGCCCTGCCGTTCATCCTGCGCGTGCCCTACACCGCCCACTTCCGCTGGGACCAGCTCGAGTTCTACAGCCTGCTGCTGCCCAACGAGATCCGGCCATATCTCATCCTGACCGTTGTCGGGCTGGTGGTGGCCGTGGCCCGGGGGGAGCGGCGGGTGCTGCTGTTCGCCTGGCCGGGGGCTGTGGTCGCGTTCGTGTTCGTGGCCCTGACCCGGGTCGCGCCCGAGGGCGCCCTGTGGAACGCCCGAATGCTGCCCTTCCTGTACCTGTTCTCGCTGCTGGTGGCGGCCTACGGGGCCGCCGTGGTGGCCGGCTGGCTGGCGGCCTGGCTGCAGCGGCGCACCGGGGTGTCGCTGCGGTACGCCTGGCTGGCCGTGGTCGCGCTCATGGTGGTGGCGCCGGTGGTCGGGGCCTGGCGCCACCGAGGGTTCGTGGACGACTGGGCCAAGTACAACTACAGCGGCTACGAGGCCAAGAGCGGCTGGCCGGAGGCCAGGGCGCTGTTCGACACCCTGGCCACGCTGCCCGCGGGTCGGGTCATGTGGGAGTTCAACCGCGACTACGAGCGCTTCGGGACGACCAGGACGCTGGAGAACATCCCGGTGTTCGGCGGCCAGCCGACCATGGAGGGGCTGCTGATCGAGTCGTCGCTCAACGCCCCGTTCCACTTCATCAACCAGAAGGAGACCTCCGAGACCTT
>DATENJ010000205.1:0-11549 GCA_035275125.1 Actinomycetes bacterium
TCGCCGTCACCGACCCGAGATCCTTCGCCGCCGCGGCGGTGAAAGCCACCGCCAGGCCACCGATATGGTCGAGCATGTCGGCCACCGGGATACTGCTCGGAGTCGGCGCACCGAGTTGGTCGTCGTCGATGCGCCGCACGAGTTCGGAGAGCCGCCGAGCCGCCGGAGTGAGATCGACGATCACAGTCATGGGGACCAGTCTGCCATGCTGGCCGCACGACCGTCGCAGGGTCGGCACCGGCTGCCTACCACAGTCCCGGTACGAGGCGACGTGTTGCCTTCTGATACCTGCGGTACTGGTCACCGAGTACCCGGGCCAACTCGGCCTCCTCGCCGCGATCCAGAATGCCTAGCGCCGTCGGCCGCTCTGGCTCCCTGGATCCACCGCGCCGCTGACCGAGGGAAGCCGCGACGGTACTGGCAATCCCTGTGGCAATCCGGTCGTTGCGACGGTGCCGGTCGCGATGTAACCAGGCGGACGGCTGACCCGATGTAACCTGCGGCGATGGTCCAGGGCAGCACTGAGCAGACGGGTCGTGCCTTACTTCTAATCCGTAGGTTGCAGGTTCGAGTCCTGCCAGGGGCGCTAAAACCGCTCCTGCCGAGTCATTGGTGAGTCGCCGTCCCGTCGGTTGCGGTGGCCACTCCTTGGGATCGCAGCCACAGCGACGCCTGGGTTGGCTGCATGGTCTGGTCGACCACCGCCAGCAGCTCGCCGATCAGGGTGTCCAGGTCGACCTGGTCGCGCAGGCGGGCGCTGAAGGTCGCGATGGTGCGGGCGGCGTCGTGGCGGCGGCGGTTGAAGCGCCGGTCGACCCCCTGCTGGATGCGGCGGCGGGCCGGCTGGAAGGCGGCGGCGACGGCCAGGGTGGCGGCGGCGACCACCAGGCTGGAGTCCCGGCCCAGGAGCTGGCCGAGCCCGAGCACGACCGCGGCGTAACCGCCGGCCAGCAGCACGGTGAGCAGCCCGTAGGCCAGCGTGCGGCTGATGATCCGGTCCAGGTCGTACAGCCGGTAGCGCAGGATCGCCGCCCCCGTGCCCAGCGGCAGGATCGCCAGCAGGGTACCGCCCGCCCAGTTGATGATGGCGTCGCTGTCGAGCACTATGCCGGCCAGGACCATCGCCAGCGCCGGCACCGACAACCAAGCCCCCAACACCACCCACCGAAGCTGTTGGCGCTCGGTCCCGCGGGCGCGGCGGGAGCGGACCACCAGCGAGGCGATTGCCACGACCAGCCCGAGATAGGTGACGGCTGCCGAGACCACCCAGACGACGGTCAGCGGCCCGACCAGAACGTGCACGGCGAGCGGGCTGGAGACCGACTGGAACGGCGGATAGAACGGTCGGGGCAGCAACGCCCTGGAGCCCAGCAACGCCGCCGGTGCGACCGCCATGACCCACGCCCACCACCGCCAGCGGGGCGAGGGCAACGACCCGGTCGGCGTGAGCAGCAGCACGAAGGAGATGCACGTCCGCCCGACGAGCGTGGCGTTGTCGGCGTACACGGCCACATGGCGGGCTGCCGGCAAGCTCCCGGGCCTGACCACCGCGCCGTAGGCGACGTACCCGTTGGCGAACCCGTCGACCGCCACCGACAGGCCCAGGGCCAGCAGCAGCCAGCCCACCGGGTGGTGGGGCCGACGGTTGGCCAGCACCGTCCCGATCGTCGCCGCGCTCAAGCCCGACAGCACATAGGGGATGCTGCTGGCACCCAGGATGACCAGCTCCGGCCTGCCGGCCTGGCGCAGCAGGTGGTCGATCCAGATGATCGGGACGAGGCTGAGCAGGACCAACGCCCACAGCACCCACGCCAGCACGGGCGACTGCCAGTGCGGCCGTGCCGGTCGGTCGCCTTGGGTCATCCCCATGGTCGTCGGCGCATACAGGCACTCCGGTGCGTCATCGTCCCGAGCTCTGTCGGTCGCGGGCCAGCATGGCCGGGCTCCGTCTCGGAAGCGTTACGGACGGCCGGTAGGGGAGAGGAGGCCAATCTTCCAAGAGAACGGACGCGGTCATTCTGCTGGTCATTCCTCAGGCTCGACCGAGCACGACAGGATCCCACCACCTGGCGACGCACCTCACCTGAGCAGCGAGAACGGCACCGTGCGACACGCCCCGGACGGCTGTGGGTTGGGCTGGCAATCCACTGGCAACGAGGGGACCCCGGACCAGGTCCCCTCGGCAGCTTCACACCGCCTGGCCGTCGCGCCTGGAGACGAGCAGGTACGTCTCCATCGCGAGCTTCCCCTTCACCGGGATGCGGCCGCGCGCCTCGCACACGTAGGCGTCCTTGATCAGCTCGTAGGTTGCCGGGCTCACCTGGATCGCGCCCGCGACACCCTCCGATTCCATGCGGCTGGCCGTGTTCACGGTGTCGCCCACAGGTCGTAGGCGAACTTGTGGGTGCCGATGATCCCGGCGGTCACCGGCCCGGAGTTGATGCCGATCCGGAGCGAGAGGCGCCGACCGGCGACCTCGCTCGTCGCGACGTGGTCGCGGATGCGGACCGCCAGCTCGGCGATGGCGGGCGCGTGGTCGGCCCGGGGCCGCGGCACCCCGGCGGCGGCCATGTACTCGTCGCCCACGGTCTTGATCTTCTCCAGCCCGAGCTCGTCAACGAGCTCGTCGAACCTGGTGAAGACGTCGTTCAGCAGCCCCACCAGCTCGGCCGGCGCCATGCCCTCCGACATCGGCGTGAAGTTGACGACGTCGGCGAAGAGCACGGACGCGGCACGGAAGTCGTCGGCGATCATCGCCCTGCCGTCCTTGAGCCGGTCGGCGATCTCGTTGGGGAGGATGTTGTGCAGCAGGTCGTCGGACCGCTGCTGGAAGCGGTCGCGCTGGCGGACGAAGTAGGCGAGCACGGCTATGACCAGGACGCCGGTCGCGACGAGGTTGAAGGCGGCGTCCGCGGTAGGGTCCGCCAGCTCGTAGATCGGCTCCACCAGCCTGGGGATGGCGATCGAGTACACCACCGAGGCCACGAAGACGACGAACCACCAGACCGCCGCCCTGAGGCTGATCGCGACTAATGCGCCGAGCGAGAAGACCAGCCCGAACAACACCACCAACCCGGATTCCAGGAGCCCGCCGTACACGGTGGCCTCGACGAGCTGGACCGCCAGGACGAGGACGAAGAACCCGTTGATGATCCAGGCGAGGCGGTGCGGCCAGCGCCGCAGCGCATCCAGGAAGATCGGCGTCCCCACGACGATGGCGAGGTTCGCCCCGGCGACCAGGGTGTACCCGGCGCTGAAGTCGCCGACGACCGTCGGGATATTGAGCAGCGCCCCCACGACCATGGCGGCGACCAGCACCCGCCGCCCCCCACCCTGCGTCTCCGGTTCCCCGGGGTAGGACCCGATCGACAGGACCTTGTCGAGGATCCGCCGCCATCCAGGCGCGCCCGCCATCTCGTCGCTCCCGTTCCGAGCCGCCGCTCGCGGAGGTCGAGCGGAGAGGACGCACGAAGTATCGCTCGGAGGGCACCCACTTCACCAAGCCAAGCGGGTGACACCCGCCGGTTCGGCGAGATCGGTGTGCGGGCCCGGTGCTACGGTCAGGGCGTCTGGAGTCCAGCCACACCGGGCGGTGAGGTTGGGGGTCGCCATGTCGAGTTCCTCCAGGTCAACTGGGGTGACAGGGGCCACACAGGGCTAGGAGCGCGGCTTTCGGCGAGAGGAGCGACGATGCTTGAACCCGTACCCGAGCTCGACGAGCGGTTCAGCGAACCCGGTGCCAAGGCGACGCCGTGGGCGAAGGCTCGAGAGGTCTTGGAGACGGCCCAGCTGTCGTGGGTCACGACGGTTCGCGGCGACGGGCGGCCCCATGTCACGCCGCTGGTGTCGGTGTGGCTGGACGACGCCGTGCACTTCAGCACCGGGCCGGGGGAGCAGAAGGCCGTGAACCTTGCCAGCAATCCCAACGTGGTCATGACCACCGGCTGCAACCGGTGGGACCAGGGGCTCGACGTGATGGTCGAGGGCAAGGCCCAGCGCGTGACCGACCGGGCCACCCTCGAACGACTCGCCGCCGCCTGGGCCATCAAGTGGAACGGCCAATGGCAGTTTGAGGTGGCCGACGGCGGCTTCGCCTCCGCCGACGCCGACGCCGATGGCCCCGTGCTGGTGTTTGCGGTGAAGCCCGCCAAGGTCCTCGCCTTCGGCAAGGGTGACTTCAGCCACACCCGCTACCGGCCCAGCTGAATACCTGGCACCTCTGCTGAATGATTCGATCGATCGATCGACCTTGACGAATCCTGGCATGTGAAGCAGCATTGTCAGACCGATCGAGCGATCGAACGAACAGGAGGCCGATCGTGGCACAGGCCGCGACCGCCGTGGATACCCGCACGCTCATCCTTGACGCGACGCGGGCTCGGCTGCTCGCCGACGGGTACGCCGGCCTCTCGACCCGCAAGGTGGCCGAGGAGGCCGGGGTGCCGGTCAGCCAGCTCAACTACCACTTCGGCTCCAAGCAGGGCCTGATCCTGGCCCTGTTCGAGGAGGAGAACCAGCGCCGCCTGGCCCGCCAGACGGCCATGTACGGCCAGGACCTGCCGCTGTGGCAGCGCTACGAGCAGGCCTGCGACCTCCTCGAGGACGACCTCGACTCCGGCTATGTGCGGGTGTTGCAGGAGCTGATCGCCGCCGGCTGGTCGAACGCCGAGCTCGGCGCGGCCGTTCGCGAGCTGCTCGGCGGCTGGGTTGCCCTGCTCACCGAGGTGGCCCGCGAGGCCGAGCGCCGCCACGGGCCGCTGAGCCCGTTCACCGCCGACGAGCTAGCCACCCTGATCGCCTCCGCCTTCTTCGGCTCGGAGTCGCTGCTGCTGCTCGGCTTCGACCGGGAGGTGCTGCCCATCCGCGCCGCACTGCGACGCGTCGCCGTGCTGATCCGACAGCTCGAGGAAGGATCGACCGCACTGAGGAGGACGGAGGATGCGAGCATGCCAACCGGTCGCTGACGGCTACGTCGAGCGCGACGGCGTCAAGGTCCACTACGAGGTGTTCGGCGCCGGCGAGCCGACGGTGCTGCTGCTGCCGACCTGGTCGGTCATGCACTCGCGGCACTGGAAGATGCAGGTCCCTTACCTTGCCCGGCATTGCCGGGTGCTGACCTTTGACGGGCGCGGCAACGGGCGCTCCGACCGGCCGACCGAGCCCGAGGCGTACGCCGAGTCAGAGTTCGCCGCCGACGCGCTGGCGGTGATGGACGCCACGCAGACCCCTCGGGCGATCATCGTGGGCTTCTCGATGGGCGCCCACCGAGGCCTGCTGCTGGCCGCCGACCATCCCGAGCGGGTGGAGGCGGCCGTCTTCATCGGTGGGAACTACCCGGGCGGCGGGCAGCCGGTGGCCGAGCGGACCGTGTACTCCTGGGAGGACGAGCTCGACACCGAAGAAGGCTGGGCCAAGGACAACTACCACTACTGGCTCCGCGACTACCGGGGTTACCTCGAGTTCTTCATGTCGAGGATGTTCACCGAGCCGCATTCCACCAAGCCGATCGAGGACGGCGTCAGCTGGGGCCTTGAGACCACGCCCGAGACGCTGGCGCTCACCTACTTGGCGCCCTTCATGGAGCCTGAGGAGGCACGCCAGCTGGCAGGGCGGGTCCGCTGCCCGGTGCTGGTCATCCACGGTGAGGAAGACGGGCACAGCTCCGTGACCCGCGGGATCGCCCTGGCCGAGCACACCGGCGGTCGGCTTGTGCTCTTGGAGGGCTCCTTCCACGCGCCGCACGTCCGCGATCCGGTCAGGGTCAACCTGCTGCTGCGCGACTTCATCAAGCCGGCACCGCCACCACGGCGCTGGGTGCGCGGCAAGTCCCGTCCCAAGCGCGCGCTCTACATCTCCTCGCCGATCGGACTCGGGCACGCCCAGCGGGACGTGGCGATCGCCACTGAGCTGCGCAAGCTGCATCCCGACCTGGAGATCGACTGGCTGGCCCAGCACCCGGTGACCCGGGTACTGGAAGCAGCCGGTGAGCGCATCCACCCGGCCAGCAAGCTGCTGGCCAACGAATCGGCCCATATCGAGAGCGAGTCGGCCGAGCACGACCTGCACTGCTTCCAGGCGATCCGCCGCATGGACGAGATCCTGCTGGCCAACTTCATGGTCTTCCACGACCTGGTGCGCGACGAGCACTACGACGTCTGGATCGGCGACGAGGCCTGGGAGCTCGACTACTACCTGCACGAGAACCCCGAGCAGAAGCAGGCCGCCTACGTCTGGCTGACCGACTTCGTCGGCTGGCTGCCCATGCCCGACGGGGGCAATCACGAGGCGTTCGTGGCCGCCGACTACAACGCGGAGATGATCGAGCACATCGCCCGCTACCCCAGGGTGCGCGACCACGCGGTCTTCGTCGGCAACCCCGACGACATCGTCCCCGACGCGTTCGGACCCAAGCTCCCGCTGATCCGCGACTGGACACGCGAGCATTACAGCTTCGCCGGCTACGTGACCGGCTTCGAACCCTCCGAGGTCGCCGACCGCCACGCGCTGCGCCAAGAGCTCGGCTACCGGGACGATGAGCAGGTCTGCATCGTCACCGTTGGCGGCTCCGGCGTCGGCGGGCATCTGCTACGGCAGGTGATCGAGGCGTTCCCGGAGGCCAAGCGGCGAGTTCCGGCACTGCGGATGGTCGTCGTCACGGGCCCAAGGATCGACCCCGCCAGCCTGCCGTGGCACGAGGGGCTGGAGGTCCGCGCGTTCGTCCCGCAGCTCTACCGGCACCTGGCCGCCTGCGACCTCGCGGTCGTGCAGGGGGGATTGACGACCTGCATGGAGCTGACGGCGAACCGGCGGCCGTTCCTGTACTTCCCGCTGCGCCACCACTTCGAGCAGAACTTCCACGTCGCCCACCGCCTGGATCGCTACCGGTCCGGCCGGCGGATGGATTACGCCACCAGCGACCCTGACGCCATCGCCGACGCCATCGCCGCCGGAATCGGCCGCGCGGTCGACTACCGACCGGTGGAGACCGGCGGCGCCGCCCGGGCCGCCAAGCTCATTGCCCAACTCGTGTGAGGAACTGAGGGGGCCACGCCTCCGACCTCGGCGCGCCCACCTCTCGTCCCATCATGTGCTTTGTGCTCGCCTTGACCGAGGGCCGTGCGACGCTCACGTGAGCAGCAGGACGGCGTAGCAGGCCAACCAGTGTTCGGCCATGTAATCACCGCCGCGCACGGCGGGCAGTGAGGCCTCGGCATGGCGGCGGGCCGCATCCCGCAGCACCGGCCCACGCGGATCGGTGCCATCTAGCGTCCGGGTCAGCTGCTGGTAGGCGTATGCCCGGTACAGGTTCAGGCCGTGCAGGTGGACGATCTGGCCGTCGGTCGGGTCGGACACGATCGCCGGCTCGAACAACGAGGACGGGTGACCATTGGCGAGCTCTGGCAGGAAGCGGTCCAACCAGTCGGCGAACGCCGCCGGTTGGAGCAGCTCGCTCATCAGCTCGGCCTCGGTGAGCGCCGGTGACAGGAAGTCGCTACCGCTGGGCTCCCAGCCCGCCGGATAGTTGGTGTCGTCGCCGTACCACCGGTGGGCCGCCTGGCTGATCGCCCCAAGCAGCGCAGGGTCGCCGTCGTGGGCTCGGGCCCTGGCGAGGGGAAGCGCGCGGGCCAGGCCGAACGCGCTGTTGGCGTGCGCGCCGTCACGGCTGGGGTAGGTGGCCCGTGCCAGCCAGGCCGGGAACAGCTCGGCGATGGTGTCGGCCAGCGGGCGGATGTTCGCCGCCCAGCGTCGAGCGTCCGGGTCGTCCCAGGTGGACAGCTCGTGGGTGAGCATCAGCGCCCATCCCCAGCCGTAGGGGCGCTCGAAGCGGGGGTGACCGTCGAAGTAGGCGGCCTCGGTGGCGAGCGCATCGGCGGTCAGATGGTCGTGCAACACCGTGCGAACGTCGCGGGCCGGGAGCGCGTCCGGGGTCAGGCGCAGCAGCCGGACCAGGGCCCAGTGCATCTCGACACAGGAATGCCAGTCGTAACACCCGTAGAACGCCGGGTGGAGCTCGCGGGGTCGTGGGCGGTCGTCCGGACTCGTCATCGCGTGGGCCAGGTAGTTCGGGTACTCCTGCTGGACCGCCCGCACGATAGTCGCCGCGTACCCACCAGCGACGTCACCGAGCATCGTGAACCGCGGTTCCTGGCGCATGCCCATAGGGTGCCCTACCACGTGCCGAGGTCCTCTGTCGCCACGATGATCCCCTTCTGCGGGCCGGCTCAGCGGTAGAAGTAGGGGTCAAGGACGCGGACCTCGGTGATGCGGTCGACGGGGAGCTGGTTGGTCTCGGCGGCCCGGCGGATGGCCTCGGGGCTGGGTCCGTCGTAGACGCAGAAAGTGGTCTGCTTGTCGGGGGTCACATAGGAGTGGAGCCAGGTGACGCCCTCGGTGGCGTTGCCGTCGACCACGGCCAGGCAGGTCTTAGTTCCGCCGTCGTCGATCGGGATGGCCAGCCCGTCCGGGAAGCTGCGTTCGACCAGGTACCGCGGCATGAGTTCCTCCTAGCGGTCCAGCGGCGTCGGTCGCCGCCTCTGTGCTGGACGCTAGGAGTAAGGGGACCGGCCGGTCTTGAGGTAAAGACCTTAGGTTCCCCAGCCACGAGGCCTAAGCATGCTTCCACCACCAAGCCGGACGTGGTGGCCTGACCCCGTGTTGTCGGCCGGCAGCTGGCTACCCGTGCACTGGACGGGCCACGGCTCTGGGCGCTTCTTTCTGCCGCAGCCAGAGCGACGTCTGGGTCGGATGCATGGTCTGCTCGACCACCGCCAACAGTTCGCCAGTGAGTGTGTCCAGATCGATCTCTTGGCGCAGGTGGGCCCTGAACGCGGCGATGGTCTGGGCGGCGTCGTAGCGGCGGCGGTTGAAACGGCGGTCGACGAGGGCCTGAACTCGGCGGCGCAACGGTTGGAACACCGCCGCGGCGGCGAGGGTGGCGGCGGCAACGACCAGGCTGGACCCTTCGGGCAGGAGCCGGCCCAGGCCGAGGACCACGGCGGCGTAGCCAAGGCCGAGCAGCACCGTGAGGAGCCCGTAGGCCAGGGTGCGGCTGATAATGCGGTCCAGGTCATACAGCCGGTAGCGGGCGATGGCGGCGCAGATCGCCAGCGGCAGCAGCGCCAGGAACACGCCGACGGCCCAGCCGGCCAGCTCAAGGTTCCCGGTCAGCACGCCGGCGTACAGGACCAGCACCGCCGGCAACGCCAGGGCCGCCGCGAACGACAGCCAGCGCAGCTGCTGGCGCTCGGTCCCGCGGGCCCGGCGGAACCGCCGCACCAGCGACCAGCCCGCCACCACCAGCGTGAGGGCTGTGAGCGGCGCGGTCACGCCGGCGACGACCCGTAGCGGGCCCTCCAGGGCCGCGATGGCGAAGGGGTTCGGGATGCCATGCAACACCGACTCCGGGTCCACCGCCGGCATCCCGAGCAGCCAGGCGACCACGAACGCGGCCGGCACGGCGGCCGCGATCCAGGCCCACCGGCGCCAGCGTGGCGACGGCAGTGACCCGGTCGGGGTGAGCAGCAGGATGAAGCCGATGCAGCCCAGCCCGGGGATGAAGGTGACCGAGGCCAGGATGGCCAGGTAGGTGGCGGCAGGCAGGCTCCCGGGCTGGGCCAGGAGCCCGTAGCGGGCATAGCCCTCGGCCGCGGTGGAGAGCGACTGCACCACCAACCCGTAGGCCAGCAGCAGCCAGCCAACCGGGTGGCGGGGCCGGCGGCTGGCCAGCACCGCTCCGGCGGTGACCGAGCTCGTCGCGGCCAGCACCAGGATGACGCCGCGCCCGCCGCTGAGCTGGACGAGGTCGGGCCGGCTCGCCTGCCGAAGCAGGTGGTCGAACCAGGCGGTCGCGGCGAGGCCGAGCATGGCCAGCGCCCACAGCGCCCACGCCAGGCGGGCCGCCCACTGTGGCGACATCCGACGGGCCATGGCGGTCATCGGGACGGCTCCTGCCGCCCACGGTCGATCGTCGCCATCGCCACCTCGCCGGCCTCGTCTGATCGCGGTCAGTGTGGCCAGCCTCCGTCTCGGAAGCGTTACGGAACGCAGTACGGAGGGAGCAGACCGATCTTCCTTCGTGGGGTCAGCGCCAGAATTCGGTGAGCTGCTCGGCTAGGGCTCTGCCTTGGTCGTAACCGGCTCGAGCGGCGGGCGGACGGGTCGACAGATCCATCACATTGCTGCCGAATGCGGTGCGGGAGTCGCTATCCGGGAAGATCGTTTCGACCTGGCTGCCGCGTGCGCGTAGTTCGTCGACCTGCGCCGCAAGATGCATGCCCCAGTCCACCGGCGTCCGCGATCTGCCGCCGAATGGTGACAGCACCAGCACCCGCTCGTATCCGGCTGCCAGATCGGCATTCTCGGCGTTGGATCGGTAGCCGCCGTCGATGTATCGGCTGCCGCCGATGCTGTAGGCGAAGCCACTGGCACAGCTGGCGGCGACGGCGTCAACCAGGTCGACCCCGCTGTGGCGGTCGAACACGACCGGATCACCGGTAGAGGCATCGACCGCTGTGATGAGCACCGTTCGTTGCGGCCAGTGCTGGCTGGGCAGCCGGGCGGCGACGGTAGCGCGCCACCGCGATTGCCCGGAGCCGTCCGACGCCGCATCCATCTCGAGCGCCGCCGCACCCATTCTGCGGCGCATATCGGCCGCATCCTTAGCGGCACCGATGATTCGGCCCGTTCTCTCCATATGGTCGGCCACCGGCCCAATGGGAACGCGCGGCTGGGGCGCAGCGGCAAGGATGGCGGCAAGCAGCTCGGTCGGGGTCGCGCTCGTGATCTGGGCCGCGGCCGTCGATCCAGCCGACGTCCCGACGATCAGATCGGCCTGGGTCACATCCAACCCCGCGTCGAACAGGCCGGCGATGACGCCGATCAACCACGCATTGCCGGCCGATCCGCCACCACCGAGGACCAACGCTCGCTCACCCGCGGCGGGCACCCGCCTTGTCGCGTCGACCTGCGGCTGCTCCTGATCGGACCCCGGCCGCTCGCGGGCTGTCGTCGAGGTGAGGTGCGGGGTAGAAGAAGGTGTTGTGGTCATAGGAGCCGCCTTTCGCGAACTGCCTGGCGGGCGCTCCCGGTGGCGACTACCTCAGTCGCGCGATCGTGGACTGCAGGGGAGCACCCATACGGACACTGCGCTCATGGGTCTCACCTCCTGCCGATGGATCACGATCGCCGGGACGCTAGCAGGCCGGCGACGCGGCGCGCAATCGGCATCATGCCGGTTGCTGTGCCGCTGTCGAACGCGCCGCCGACCGTCGACTGGCTACTGGCGGCCGTAACCCCTGGTGGCTCGGGCGGTGATGGCCAGCCGCTGGCTGGCGGCTGCCGCCGCCGATGCTTCGCAGCTGACCAGGACCTCGCCGTTCGCGCAGCTGTCGACGCCGGCCTGGCCGTTGAGCCGGTCGAAGCCCGGACCGCCGTCCAACCCGTCATCGCCCGGGCCGCCAAGCAGCCGGTCGTTGCCGACCTCGATGTCGACATCGACGGGGGCGCCCAGGGTGTCGCTGCCAGGTCCTCCGCTGAGCCGGTCGTTGCCC
>DATENJ010000206.1:0-4403 GCA_035275125.1 Actinomycetes bacterium
CGGGGTGGCCCCGACGAGCAGGGCGGCATGGCTCACGCTGGTGCGGGTGATCCCGGCGTTCTGCACCAGGATCGACCCGCCGTAGCCCACCGCGCCCCACGCCAGCACGGCCGGGCTCCAGGCGCCGCGGGCCCGGGACCCGGCGACCCCGAGGAGCAGGGCGGCGGCAAGGCCGAACCGGGCCACGGTGAGCCAGGCCGGCGGCAGCCACTCCAGGGCGACCTTGGTCAACGGCACGCTGGTGCCCCAGAGCAGGCCCGCGCCGGCGAGCATGGACACGGCGGTACGACGGTCGGTGTTCATCGGACCAGCGTGCGTGCTGCTGGCGGAATCGTTGCCGCCTAGGGCAAACTACGAAATAATCATTCGTGAGATGGCCGTTGTACTTGACGATATTGACATCCGGCTGCTGACCGCCCTGCAGGGCGACGCCGACCGGACCAACGTCGAGCTGGCCCGGCTCGCCGGGCTCTCCCCCGCCGCGACCCTGCACCGCGTCCGGCGGCTGAAGGAGACCGGGGTCATCCGGGTCATCTCGGCCCGGATCGACCCGGCCGCCGCCGGGTTCCCCCTGCACGTGTACGTGGCGGCCAGCCTGGCCCGTCACGAGCCGCGGGCCAGCCGCGCCTTCGAGGACCAGGTCCGGGCGATCCCGCAGATCACCGCCGCCGACAACGTCGCCGGGGAGATGGACTACCTGCTCACCATCGTCGCCCGGGACGTCGCCGAGCTGCAGCAGGTGCTGGCCCGGCTGGCCACCCACGGCGGGCAGCGGCTGGTGACCTACCTGCGCCTTGAGGAGATCAAGCCGCCCTCGCCGCTCCCCCTGACCCCGACCCCGCCGGCCGTTCGCGCTCGCCGGGCCCGCTAGCCGGCTCCGCCGGTGGCAGGCGCAGCCACCGGTAGCCGAACCCGTCGAGCTCCAGCGGCCGGCCCGCCTCGGCCGGGTCGCCGTGCCGGTTGGCCAGGACCTCTGCCAACGGACGGTCGGGCTTGGCGTCGTCGAACTCGACGGCGACCCGGACCGCCTCGGGGCCGAGGTTGTGCAGTACCAGCACGCCGCGCCCCCGCCAGTCGCAGCGGTGGGCCAGCACCGACGGCTGATCGGTGTCCAGCACCCGCCAGGTTCCCCAGCCCAGCTCGGGCAGCTCCTTGCGGGCCCGGACGGCCCGCTCCATCCAGTTCAGCAGCGACTCCGGGTCGCGGCGCTGGTCGGCCACGTTGACCTTGCCCGGCGCGAACGGGCCCTCGGTGGCCAGCGGCACGGCCGGTTCGCCGGAGGTGAAGCCGGCGTTGGGGCCGGCGGTCCACTGCATCGCCACCCGGACGGCGGCACGGCCCTCGACCCGCTGGTCGTCGCCGAGGCCGATCTCCTCCCCGTACAGCAGCACCGCGGTGCCGGGCAGGGTGAACAGCAGGCTGTAGAGCAGCTCGACGCGGCGGCGGTCGCCGTCGAGCATCGGCGGCACGCGGCGGCGGATGCCCCGGCCGAAGCTGCGCATGTCCGGGTCGGGGGCCAGGGCGGCGAACACCTCCTCGCGCTCGGCCTCGGTCAGCTTGTCGAGGGTCAGCTCGTCGTGGTTCTTGACAAAGTTGGCCCACTGGTTACCGTCGGGGATCTCGGGCAGCTCCCCGAGGGCGGTCACGATCGGCGCCGGGTCGCGGCGGACCAGGGCCAGGAACACCTGCTGGTTGAGGATGAAGTTGAACAGCATGTGCATCTCGTCGCCGCCCTCGTCGCCGAAGAAGCGGCGCTGGTCCTCCGGGGGCAGGTTGGCCTAGGCGAGCAGGATCGCGTCGCCGCGGCGGCGGTTGGTGAACGCGCGCAGGTCGCGCAGGTAGGCGTGCGGGTCCTCGCCCCGGTCATGGTCGGTGCCGTCGAGCTCGATCACGAACGGGGCGGCGTCGACCCGGAAGCCGGATAGGCCCAGCTCCAGCCAGTACCCGACGACCCTGTTGATCTCCTCGCGGACCCGCGGGTTGGCGATGTTGAGGTCGGGCATGTGCGAGTAGAAGCGGTGCAGGTACCACTTCCCGGCGACCTCGTCGTAGTCCCAGTTGGAGTCCTCGGCGTCCGGGAACACCACCCCCTTCGGCCCCTCGGGCTGCTCGTCGGCCCAGACGTAGAAGTCGCGCCAGGGCGAGCGCTCGTCGGCGCGGGCCGACTGGAACCAGGGATGCTCGTCGGAGGTGTGGTTGACGACCAGGTCGGCGATCACCCGGATGCCCCGCTCGCGGGCCGCCCTGAGGAACTCGACCAGGTCGCCGAGGGTGCCGAGGCGCGGGTCGACGCCGTAGAAGTCGCTGATGTCGTAGCCGTTGTCCTTGTTCGGGGTCGGGTAGAACGGCATCAGCCAGACGCAGGTCACGCCCAGCCCGGCCAGGTAGTCGACCTTGCCGGTGAGCCCGGGGAAGTCGCCGACCCCGTCGCCGTTGCTGTCGGCGTACAGCTCGACGTCCACGCAGTAGATGACCGCGTTCTTCCACCACAGGTCGTAGGCGGCCGGGGCGCTCATGCGGGACCCTCCCGCCCGGCCAGCTCCGGCAGGACCTTGGACCCGAAGGCGTCGATGAACGGCTGCTGGTGCTCGGCCTGCCCGACCTCGTGCAGGTAGATGCGGTCGAAGCCGAGCTCGGCGTACTCGCCCAGCCAGGCGGCGTGGCGGCCCAGGTCGGCCGAGACGAGCACTGCCGAGCGGACGTCCTCTGGGGTCACGAACTGGGCCGCGGCATCGAAGTGCTCGGGCAGGACCAGGTCCATGGCCAGGGCCGGGTCGAACACGTTGCTGCGCCACTGGTGGTGGGCGACGGCCAGGGCCGTGTCCTCGTCGGCGGCCCAGGACAGGTGCACCTGGAGATACAGCGGCTTGCCCTCGCCGCCGCCGGCCCGGAACGCCTCGATCAGCTTCCGGAGCTGGTCGTGGGGCTGGTTGAGGGTGACAAGGCCGTCGGCCCAGCCGCCGACCCAGGCGGCGGTGTCGGCGCTGATGGCCGCCCCGATCAGCGCCGGCGGCCGCTCGGGAAGGGTCCAGAGCCGGGCCTGGTCGACCTTGACCAGCCCGTCATGGCTGACCGTCTCGCCGGCCAGCAGCGCCCGGATGACCGCGACGGCCTCGCCCAGCCGGGCTCGGCGCACCTCCTTGGTGGGCCAGCGGTCGCCGGTGATGTGCTCGTTGGAGGCCTCGCCGCTGCCGAGGGCCAGCCAGAACCGCTCGGGGAACAGCTCGCTCAGGGTGGCCGCCGCCTGGGCGACGATCGCCGGGTGGTAGCGCTGTCCGGGCGCGTTGACCACCCCGAACCCGAGGCTGGTCGCCTGCAGCGCCGCTCCCAGCCAGGACCAGGCGAAGCCGCTGTGGCCCTGCCGGCTGCTCCAGGGCGCGAAATGGTCCGAGCACATCGCCGCCTGGAACCCGGCCGCCTCGGCCGCGACCACACAGCGCAGCAGCTCACTCGGCGGAAGCTGCTCGTGCGAGGCGTGGTAGCCGATCAGCGGCCCTGACCGGGTCTGGCTGCTCATGTGGCGCTCCTGCTTGAAGGGTCCTCCCCCGCCTCTAACCGCCCGAGACACCGTTCAAGCATCCGGCTATGGTTGGCGGGAGGAGGCGAGCGCCCATGGTGGAGTGGGACGGCACGGTGGTGCTGACGACGCCCCGGCTGCTGCTGCGGACGTTCCGGCGCGACGACCTGCCGCTGTACGCGGCCCTGAACGCCGACCCCGAGGTGGCCCGGTGGCTGGGGGGACCGCTGACCCGCGAGGACTCCGACGACATCGCCGCCTGGGCCCAGGAGTGCTACGCCCGGGAGGGGCTGGGCCTGCTCGCCGTCGAGCGGCGCCAGGACGGCGCGTTCCTGGGGATGTGCGGCCTCCACCACCAGGAGACCTACCCCGACGACGTCGAGGTGGCCTGGCGGCTCGCCCACGAGCACTGGGGCAACGGCTACGCCACCGAGGCCGCCACCGGCTGGCTCGACCACGCCTTCGGGACCCTGCGCCTACCCCGGGTCATCTCCATCACCGACCCGCCGAACCACCGGAGCCTGGCGGTGATGCGCCGACTGGGGATGCTGTTCGACCACGAGGCCGAGGTCGAGGACAACGGCCTGACGTTCCAGGCCGTGATCTACGCCATCACCGCCGCCCAGTGGCACAGCCGCGCCCCCCGCTCAGACTGACCGGTTCAGGTTGATCACGAACTGATTGCGGGTCGGGGGCGGCGGAACCTGGGACTGGTCGGTGGGGTGTTGGCTGCGCAAGGTTCGAGGCGCGCTACCTGAAGGAGCCGTTGATGAGCTACGCCCGCACCGGCGCCGACGAGACGTTCCAGTTCCGGCGGGTCGCCGCCCTGACCGTGACCGGGATGGTGCTGGCGGCCGGCCTCGGGGTCGGCGTCGGCCTGCGCCGA
>DATENJ010000207.1:0-8260 GCA_035275125.1 Actinomycetes bacterium
CTGGCGGCGTCCCAGGCGGCGTCCCAGGCGGCGGCCCTGGCGGCGTCCCAGGCGGCGTCCCTGGCGGCGTCCCAGGCGGCGTCCCAGGCGGCGGCCCAGGCGGCGTCCCAGGCGGCGTTGGCTGTCTCGCCCGCCGCTCCACGCGCCGCATTGAGGACCGGGGACGCCGCCGCGGCGGCACTCGACGAGCCCACCGAGGGCAGCGCGCGAAGCGCCGCTGCCTGGGAGCCGAGCCCGGCCAGCTCCAGCCACGCGGGCGTGTAGGTGCGGATCATCCAGTCCGCGAGCAGCCACGCGCGGGCGTCCTCGACGGCCGCGGTGCTGCGCGAGCCCACCAGCTTCGGGATGAGCGGCTTCAGGATCTGGCGGCTGGAATCGTCGAGGTCGTCGTTCCACCGGCGCAGGAAGGCGGAGATGACCGGGCACGCGCACTCGGGCGTGTCGGTGTGGGGCTCGCCGGCGACGTAAGCGACGGCCTCCATCACGCAGAACGCCTGCGGGGCCACGCCCCTGGCGAGCGGGTGATTGCCCTTCTCCAGCACCAGGCTCTCGAGGTCCAACGTTCGCGCTTCCATCAAAGACACACCTCCAGCGCTCAATGACTCGACGGCACCTGTCCTCTGCGGCCTGGCTAGCTGGCCGCGGCTACGCGCGCGGCCTTCCCTCCCGATGTCTGCTTCGCCTTGCGACGGCGGTAGGTCTCGAGCGCGGCCGGCGGCACGCGCCACAGGACTCCGTCCCGGTACGACCCGGGGAGCTGGCCCGCCAGCACCAGCTTCTTGACGTGGTTCGCGGAGCAGCCCAGCTCCTGGCCCGCGGCCGTCAGGTTGAGGTCGCCCTTCGGCAGGCGGGTCTTCGCCTGCTCGAGCTCCTCCCGCTCGGCCAGGCGCCGGAGCACGTCGGCCACGGCCTCGAGGGCCCGGGCCGTGGTCTCCAGGGCGTCGCCGACGGAGGGCTCGGGGTTCATCCCTGCCCCCCGAAGTCGGCGTCGCAGTGAGCGAAGCCCCCGAGCTCCACGGCGCACGGGTCGAACGACCGAGCGGGGCCGGGCCCCCGCTCGACGAAAGGCTCGTGGCCTTCCCTCGCGGGCAACGAGGGGGCGTCACCCGAGGCCACGTCCCGGGCCTTCTGGCTCGACATGCCTTCCAGCTCCACCGCGCACGGCGCGCACCCACGGGCGGCGCAGCGATGCATCGCGCCCAGCGCCCAGGCGTAGTCCTCGCGGTTCACACGATCTCCTCGGGAGCGCAGGCCTCGTCAGAGGGCATGCACTCCGGGCAATCCCCGCACATCCAGCATTCGCCGTGAGGGCACAGCACGCCGGCGGCCTGGCAGTCGTGCTTGGGCTCGCCCGTCGCAGGCCAGTGGCCGCTCACGCCGCGCTCCGCAGGCCGGGGTACAGGAGCTTGATGCAGGGCTTGCAGATGCCGTGGCTGACCACGGTCAGGGCCTTGGGCGCCAGCGCGCGCGGCCGCAGGACGTAGGCGCTCCCGATCTTCAGCGCGCCGCAGGCCGAGCAGACAACGGTGAGGACGGGCTGGCCGCTCACTGGCGGTTCTCGGGGTCCTCGGCCGGCGGCGCGGCCGGCGGCCGGGAGCGGCCCAGTAGACGCTGCAGCCAGTCGTCGAACTCGTCCGCAAAGAACTGCTGCAGGATGGCGTTCTCATCGGTCTCGTGCCGCGCCTTGGCGGCGATGTCGAACTTGGCCTCGCGGAGCTTGTCGACCTGCTCTGGCTTGAGCCGCAACGGCTGCTGCTTCGGTCTCACCAAGGGGATCTCCTGATCTGGCAGCGTCGCGTTCACGCCGGCCAATGTAGGAAGCCGCTTCGTTTTCGGATAGATGGCACTCGACGATTCGTGTCCGGTACCCCCATTGGGTGCCGGTGGGTCATTGGGTGCGGATGGGTTGTGGTGGGTGTCATGGGTGCCACTGGGTTGCATGGGTGGCACTACCTTTCGTTGGAGGGATCCCTTGCGCAGCGCCTCCAGGTCGAAGCCAAGACCCTTCAGTCGCTTCCGGAGGTTGTTGGGATGGATCCCGAGGGCTCCGGCCGCGCCGCTCACGTTGCCTCTCCACTGCTTGATCGTCGCCAGCACCATGCCGTCCGTGGCCCTCTTGGGTCCCATCCCCCCGCCTCACCACAAAACTACTGTAATTCCATAATTACGTCAAGACATATCTACATAATTCCTTGACGCTCGTGGTACGTTGCTCTAAATTGCCTGCATGGAAGGCGGTACGATGAGCGACGCCGGGAGAACGAAACCGAAGGGCGCCAAGCGCGGTCGGCCAGCAAAGGCAGCGACGGCGCCGGACTACCAGCAAACGTCCCTTCGCATTGACCGCGCCGTGTACCGACGGGCTTGGGGCTTCAAGCTCGACACCGGCCGGGATCTGGGTGAGATCGTGAGCCGCGCGCTGGACGACTACCTCAAGGCCAACGGCCGCTAGCCCCCTTGCCTCCGTACCCAATCCGCGGTAATAGACTGCCCAGTCATCCCTCCCCGGGGGCTGGTCATGCAGGCAGTAGTGCTGCTGCTGTTCCTCGCCGCACAGGACGTGCGAGCAGAGATTCAGAGCTGTGCAGGGACCGCTGACAGTCTCGCTCGACTTAACTGCTTCGATGCCCTGGCCAAGCGACTTGGTCCACCGGCGCTGACGGCTGGCAACGGCAAGATCGAAAAGCCGGCGACGGACGGCAGCTGGACAATCACCGAGCAGGCGAACCCGCTCGATGACACAAGGAGCGCATACGCAACCCTGAAGTCGGACGAGCAGAATGCGCTGCTGGTGCTTCGCTGTGTCAGTAAGAAGCCCGAGGTGATGATGATGTGGGGCAAGTACCTCGGGTCCGATGCGATCCCAGTCACCGCGAGGCTTGACGCCGCGAAAGCCGAGGACGACCGGTGGGGCCTCTCCACCGACCACACGGCTGCGTTCCATCCCAACGCATCGAAGTTTATCGGGCGGCTCCGAGGAGCGTCGCGGCTGGTGACGCAGGTCGTTCCCTACTCGGAGAGCCCAATCACGTCCACCTTCGACCTGACCGGTGTTCCGGCCGCTGCGGATGCGGTGGCCCTGCGCTGCAGGCCCTAGGTTTCGTGAGCTTTCCAGCGCACCGCGTGCGGCGTGGAGCAGGGGCCTAGCGAGGGTTAGGAACCGCTGACGCACGCCGCGGAAGGTGGGGCGCGGGGCGTAGCCTCCGCAATGACGCCCGCGGGCTGCGGAAAGCGCGGGGGGCGACGCCCGCGGGCTACGCAGGGGGCCGGTGGCCCGGCCCCCTGGTGCCGGCTACGGCTTCGGGGGCGGGGGCGGCGGGCTCCCGTCGCCGTCCATGCGGACCACCAGCTCGAGCAGCCACAAGAGGAACTCCATGGGTCACCTCCTGGCCGCGGAGTGTCTCATGCGGCGTCTCCCGGAGACTACGTTTTGCGTAGCCTGCCCCGCTGCGGGACGGAAAGGGGCTTGACGGAGTTCCCCGTACGTGTATCTTCGCGCCACACAAATGAGCGATCTCCGGGACGAGGCCATCGAGGTAGTCGTCTCGCAGGACCCCAGGAAGGCTGCCGTGGGCACCCTGCAGGTCCTGATGGCCTACGCCCCCGCCTCCGCGGCCGGCCTCTTCCGCGGCGCGCCCGGCGCCCGGCTGGCCCTGTTCGCCGGCGCCTCCATCACCCAGGTCGACCTCGACCGCGCCACCGAGGCCTGGGAGGACGCTCAACAGTCGATCCTCGCCGGCAACACCTACACCGACGACGGCTTCGCCCTGGTGCCCGTCGGCGCGTCCGGCGTCGTCTACCTGGGGGCCCAGCCCGGGCGCGGGATCAACACCGCCCTCGTCGACCAGGTGGCCCACCTCCTCGCGGCCGCCCTCGAGCCGCGCACCGTCGAGCGTCTCACGGGGCCCGCGGTGGTGGACATCGAGGCGACGCCGGCGCCGGCGTTCGAGCGCGAGCGCCTACTGCTCCTGCTCAATCGCCACGAGTGGAACATCGCCCGCGTGGCCCGCATCCTCGGCGTTTACCGGCCCACCGTGTACAAGCAGCTGCGGCGCCTTGGGATCGAGCGCCGGCGGGTGTCTAAGAAGTAGATGCTCACCACCGCCCAGCTCGGCGTGTCGGACGCGGTGGCCATCGTGATCTGCCTGACGCTCGCCGGCGTCATCGTGCGCGGCCGCGCTCGGCTCTGCTGGTCCTTCGTCGCCTACCTGGTGGCGCTGCTCCTCGGCAACCGCGCGACCACCTGGTGGCCGCGCGAGTTCTACACCCACGACTTCTGGCTGCTGAAGACGTCGGTCTACACGGCCATCACTGTCCTGGTGGCGGCCGAGGTGGCGGCGCTCACCTTCGTGCGCGCGCCCCGGGCCCGGCGGCGCGCCCTACTCGCCATCGGGGCGATCGCGCTGGCGGCCGCCGCGGCCACCGCCCTCGAGGTGGAGTACCTGCCGGTGGCCTGGCTGCTCGTGCCTCGAGGGGAAACGGCTGCCCTGTGGGCGCTGCTCGTGGTGGTGGCCCTGGCGTCCTGGCACCGCATCCCGATGGCCCGCTATCACAAGGCCCTCATCGTCTCGCGCACGCTCTGCCTGACCTTCGACGTGGTGCTTCTGGGCACGCTGGCCGGCAAGGCCCACTCAGACCACGCCTACGCCACCTGGTCGGCGTACTTCACCGCGTTGGACCCGCTCGTCTTCGCGGCCACGGCCTGCGTGTGGGCCTGGGCGGCATGGCGGCCCCTCGAGGTGCAGACTGGGGTGCGCACGCAGCTGCAGCCGTGGGCGGCGCGATGCTGACCTGGATGGTGCTAGCCGCGCTGGGCTGCCTCTTCGCGCTGCTGCTGGCCGGCCGCGTGAACGAGACCGCCTTCGACGTGGACTGGCAGGACCTGGCCACCCCCGAGGGCCGGCGCGCGCTCTACGAGCTGCGGCGCCGCTTCGCGCTCGAGCGCGGCGGGATCAACCTGGCCCTGGGTCGGCCGCTCGAGCTCGCCGCCGCCGGCGATGAGGCCGAGGCCGCGCGCCTGCTCGTGGCCGGCTACGTCTACATGGCCGGGCTCGCCCAGGACCGCCAGCAGCTCCTGCGCGCGATGGCCCGCTACTCGCGCATGGTGAACGCCCTGATGCCGCTGCCGCCGGTGGCCGCGGGCGCCTTCCGCCTGCGTCAGCTGCGGTCCCTGGCGGGCCTGGGCGCGGCCGCGCACCACCTGCTGGTCACGGTCCCGGAGCGGTTCCGGCTGCGCGTGGCGGTGCTGCGGCGGGGCTTCTGGATCGTGCTGCGCGCGATCGCCACCAGGCGGCCCGACACGGCGCCCCGGTGGGCGGTCGTGGTCGACGCCCTGGCCGACTGGCACAGCCTCGACGAGGAGACGCTGGAGAGCTTCCGGGCCTTGGTGACCGCGGTCGCGCTGCCCTCCACGGCGGCCGCAGAACGGAGGGCGTAGCCCAATGGATCCACGGACTGCCAGCCAAGTCTCCCACTCCCTGCAGGCGATTGCCCGGCAGCTCGAGGTGATGAACCGACACATGGCGTCTGTGGACCTTCATCGCCAAGCAGCTGGCGTCCATCGACAAGAGCCTATCGGAGCTGTCGAAAAGGAAGTGAGCTAGAACTGTCTAGACGGCGCCTTCGAAGCCGCCGCGGTAGGGCTCGCGCCGTCTAGGCGCGGCCCGCGGCGTGGACCGTCACCAAGCGGCGTCGCCTCGCCTGCGCTCGGCCGCGCCCACGTGGACCCACCCCGCGGGCCGCGCTGTGATGGGGCCCCCGTTGACAGCGCCGGGGGCGGGGGCGTATTTTCGCCTTCTGTTCGCCATGCTGCCCGACGGCGAGGCCGACCGAATCCGCCACCAGGTCCTCCCCCACATCCCGGACCCCAACCTACGGCACTGGATCGCCGAGCTGCTGCGGGACAGGGACGAGAGGATCGCCGTCCTCCTGCAGCTGTCCCGTCAGCTCTACCACCTTCGCCGCCGCCTCAAGCAGGCGGGCGGCTACCTGCAGGGCCTGATCGACGGGGCTCTGCAGACGGCGCGGAGCCCGTGGCCCGAGAAGGTGGTTTTCTGCTCGGAGTGTGGGGCGCCGGCGGACCGCATGGGCGCCGCGCTTCGGCCCGAGGGCGGCCACGAGATGGTCAACTACCACCTGGACGGGAAGCGCTGCGTGGTCCGCGGCAGCGACGCGGGCTAGTAGCCCCACCGCACCGGCCCTTCACCGCAGTTTGGTGAATCGTGGTCGACCGCAGATACTGGGGATCTGGCCCTGGTGCCTGGGGGGGCGCAGGGAGAGGGCGGGGCCAGGCGCCTACCGGTGATCGACATCACAAGGAAGTTCACCCGAATGGACGCAAGCCGGCCCCAATGCAGGAAACCCAGTGGCATGACGATTGCGTACTTGAAAGCGGTGGTAGTCTCGTGGCGGAAATCCCTCATGGCAGAAGGCGGCGCCCGGTGAGCGACGATCGCACCACCGAGATCCTGGCGGCCATTGGCGCGCTCTCCGACCGGATCGGTGGCCTGGAGACCAAGGTCGACCGGGTCGACCAGCGCGTGGCGGGGGTCGACCAGCGGCTTGGCACCCTGGAAACGAAGGTCGACCGGGTCGACTCGCGCCTGGAGCGGGTGGAGCGCTGCATCTCCGCGATCGCCCGCAACACCCTCAGCCCCGCCGAATGCGTCGCGTTGGGGATCCAGGACGCCCGCCACACGGGCTCCGTCGCCGACATCGCCCCGCCCATCCCCGTCGCCGCCAAGGGCTCCAAATAAGCCCCCGGCGCTTGACGCGCCGCCGAACAGGCCTACTCTCTCCAGCGATGCGTGAGCACCGGCCATGAGGGGCGACGGCTACCTCTTCCAGAAGCGCGGCGTCTGGTACGCCGGTTACTCGATCGACGGGCGGGAGCAGAAGGAGTCGCTTCGCACCCGAGACGAGGAGGAGGCCGGACGGCGCTTCGCCAAGCTCATGCGCGGCGTGCTGGCCGGGCAGCTGCCGCCGGCGACGCAGCGCCGGGTCACGGTGGGCGAGCTGCTCGACGACCTCGAGCGGCACCTGAAGCTGAAGAAGATCAGCTCCCTGGACAAGTCCAAGTCGCACATGAAGGCCGTGCGCAAGGAGCTCGGACGCGAGCTCGCCTACCGCCTGGAGACCAGCCGCATAGAGGCCTACCAGGAGGCGCGCCTCGACGAGGGCAGGGCGCCGGCGACCGTGAACCGGGAGTGCGAGCTGCTCCGCCAGGCCTACCGGCTCGGCTACTATCGCACGCCGCCGAAGGTCGCGCGCCTGCCCCTGATCCCGGCCCTGCCCGTGGACAACGCCCGGCAGGGCTTCCTCTCCTGGGCCACGTTCCAGCAACTGCTCGAGGCGATCGCCGACGTCGACCTCCGCGACTTCGTCGAGTGGTTCATGTGGACGGCGATGCGCCCCGGCGAGATCCGCCAGCTGACCTGGCAGATGCTGGACCGGGAGACCTGGACCCTGCACCTGGCCCCCACGGCGGCCAAGGGCACGAAGGGGAAGCGCAAGGGCCGCACGATCCCCGTGGCCAAGGGCCCGCTGCGGGACATCATGGAGCGCCGCCTCGCGCGCCGGTGCGTGGGCAGCCCGCTGATCTTCCAGCGCGCCAGCACCCGCTACAAGAAGGCCGGCTACCCCATCCGAAGCTTCGCCACCGCCTGGCGCCAGGCCTGCGAGGCCGTGGGCCTCAAGGCGGGCCGGGCCGTCGAGGGCGGCGTCACGCCCTACGACCTGCGCCGGAGCGGCCTGCGCAACATCATCCGCGGCGGCACGCACGAGCGCGTGGCCATGGCCATCAGCGGCCACCGCACGCGGGCCACCTTCGACCGCTACAACATCACCGCCACGGACGACATGGAGCAGGCCTTCGACCGGACGGAGATCTACGTCAAGAAGCTGCGCGGGCCGAAGGTGGAGAAGATCGACGGAACCTCTGGTGGTGGGAACCGTACCGATTGAGCAACACTGTCCGAACACTCCCCGTTTGGAAACAAGGAGGTCTAAAGTGCTGAAGCGTAACGGCAATGGTGGCGGAGAGGGTGGGATTCGAAGGCACCAAGGGGGGTCCGGCAATGATCCCGCTCGCGGTGCCCTCCCGATGGATCAACCACTTACCGGTGGTGGCCTCCGCACCCGCCGCACCCGCCAAACCGACGTTCCCTCCCCGTTCCCTCCCCGCGCCATTCTGGCGGCCGTCGTCCTGCTCATCGCGGCCGCCGGCGGCGCCGGCGCGCAGGAGCCCGCCGGTCCACGGGCG
>DATENJ010000208.1:0-2685 GCA_035275125.1 Actinomycetes bacterium
GGCCAAGATCGTGGTCGGGGTGGACGCGTCGCCCGGGGCGCTCCGGGCGCTGGCCTGGGCGGCCGACGAGGCCCGCCTGCGGCTGGCGACCCTGCAGGTGGTGCACGCGTACCACGCGCAGGCGCTGGCCGCGCCGCTGTACTTCCCTTCCAAGGAGGCCTTGCCTGGCCGCGCGGTCGCCGCGGGCGAGCGGCCGCCCGAGGAGGAGATGGCCGACGCCCTCGAGCAGCGGGCCGAGTTCCAGGATGCGGTCCATCGCCAGGCCGAGGACCTCCTGGAGGGCCTGCTCGACGAGCTGGGCGAGGCCGTCGACGGGGTCGACGTGCAGCGCAGCGTGGTGGAGGACCGCAACGCGGCCGAGGCGCTGGTCGAGCTGTCCGCCGACGCCGACATGCTGGTCGTCGGCTCGCGGGGCCGCGGCGGGTTCACCAGCCTGCTGCTGGGGTCGGTGAGCCACGCGGCCGTGCTCCACGCCCGCTGCCCGGTGGTGGTGATCCCTTCCGGCGCCGAGGAGCGCAAGGCCGCGGCCCCGACCCCGGTCGCGGGACAGGAGGCGCGCCCATGACCGGCGGGCAGGCGGCCGGCATCCCCACCTCGACCACCTTCGAGCTGCCCGGCTACACGGTGGAGCAGACCCTCGGCCTGTCCTGGGGCCTGATCGTGCGCAGCGTCGGGCTGACCAAGGGGCTGACCGGCACCGTCCGCTCGCTCAAGGCCGGCGAGGTCAAGGAGTTCACCGAGGTGGTCGACCGGGCTCGGCACACCGCCCTGGAGCGCCTGGTCGACCACGCCCGGCAGCTCGGCGGCAACGCCGTCCTCGGGGTGCGGTTCGACTCCTCCGACCTCGGCAACGGCCTGGCCGAGATCGTCGCCTACGGCACCGCCGCCACCGTCCGGTCAGCCTGAGCCGGCCCCGGCTCAGCCGGGGTGCACTGCCGCCGCGCCGAGCTCGCGAACGACCTCGACGAGCAGGTCGAGGTCGGCGGCGGTGGTGCGCCAGTTGCTGATGGCCGGGCGGAGCGCTGCCCGGCCGGCGTAGACGGTGGCCCCGGCGAACACGCGGCCGTCGTCCAGGAGGGCCTCGCCGAGGCGGCGGTTGACGGCGTCCAGCTCCGGTTCGGGCAGGCCGGCCGGGCGGTAGCGGAAGCAGACGACGTTGAGCGGCACCTCGGCCAGGCGCTCCAGGTCCGGCGCCGCGTCGACGGCCGCCGCGAGGTGGTGGGCCAGGTCGCAGTGGCGCTCGACCAGCGCCCGGTAGCCGTCGCGGCCGTAGGCGGCCAGCGTGGCCCAGATCGGCAGGGCCCTGGCCCGGCGGGAGGACTCCGGGCCGAGGAGGCCGTAGCCGCCCCGGGGGTCGTCCGGGCCTGGCAGGTAGGCCGCCCCCGGCATGCCGAACGCCGGGCCGAGCCGGTCGGGGTCCCGTACGAGCGCGAACCCGCTCTCGTAGGGCACGTTCAGCCACTTGTGGGCGTCGGCGGCGATCGAGTCCGCCCGGTCGATCCCCGCGGTGAGGTGGGCGGTACGGGGCGAGAGGGCGGCGAACAGGCCGAACGCGCCGTCGACGTGCAGCCAGGCGCCGAACTCCTCGGCCAGGCCGGCGAGGTCGGCGAGCGGGTCGAAGTCGCCGGCGTTGGGCTCCCCGGCGGTGGCGACCAGCACCGCCGGCGCCCCGTCGAGCTCGCCCAGCCGGCGCCGGACCGCGGCCAGGTCGACCCGGCCGACGTCGTCGCCGGCCAGCACCTCGACCGTGTCCTTGCCGTGGCCGAGCAGCTGCAGCGCCTTGCGCGCGCTGGGGTGCACGTACCCGCCGGAGAGGACCGGCATCCGGGGCAGCCCGGCCAGCCCGGCCGAGGTCACGTCCACCCCGTGCCGCTCGGCCCACCAGTGGGTGGCGAGGGCCAGGCCGGTGACGTTGGCGAAGGTGGCACTGGCGGTCAGCGCCCCGCCCCAGCCCGGCGGCAGGCCCACAAGCTGCCGCAGCCAGTCCAGCGCGACCGTCTCGGCCGCGTCGGCGAGACGCGACGACGCCCGCACGAACGCGTTCTGGTCCAGCAGGGACACCACCCAGTCGGCGGCCAGCGCGGCCGGTGTCGACCCGCCGATCACGAAATGGAAGAAGCGCGGCCCCGCCGAGGCGGTCGCGGTCGCCGTCCCGACCCGCAGCAGCGTCTCCACCGCCGCCTGGGTCCCCGACCCCTGCTCGGGCAGCGACCCGCCCAGCTCACCCAGCATCGGCTCGGCGGCGCGGTCATACACCAGCCGCTTCGGCAACCCGTCCAGAAACGGCCCCGCGGCCTCCACCACCCGCGTCAGTGCCGCCAGCGTCTCCCCCTGCTCGACCAACGGATCGCCCACGCCGCTCCCCTCCCCGTGACGACAGCCCAGTGTACGAGGCAAGCTCCCCGGTACGCGGGCCGAGGAGGCGCACTGGGGCTGGTGTCCGTAACGCTATCGGGACGGAGCCCGGGCACGCTGGGGAGCGACGACGGCGGTGGTCGGAGGGTGCATGGGCGGGGGAGCGGCGCGGTGACCGCCGCTGGCCGGCCGGAACGGGGCTGGCGGTGGGCGGTTGGGCTGGCCTGGGGGCTGTGGGGGCTGGCCATGGCCAAGCTGGGCGTGATCTGGTGGCTTGACCGCCTGATGCGGGAGGCGGGGCGGGCCGACCTGGCCCCGCTCGGGGCCGAG
>DATENJ010000209.1:0-14096 GCA_035275125.1 Actinomycetes bacterium
CGGCCGGGTCGACAGCCTGGTCGTGGGCGGCGGCATGTGCTTCACCTTCCTTGCCGCCAAGGGCCACGAGATCGGCGACTCGCTGTTCGAGCCCGAGCAGGTCGAGGCCGTCCGCCGGCTGCTGGAGACGGCCTCCGGCCAGGGCAAGTCGGTGCTGCTGCCCAGCGACGTGGTCGTGGCCCGCGAGGTCAGCGCGGACGCCGAGGCCCGCACCGTGCCAGCGCAAGGGATCGAGCCCGGCTGGAAGGGTCTGGACATCGGCCCCGAGACGGCCAAGCTGTTCGCCGCCGCCGTCTCCGAGGCCCGCACCGTGTTCTGGAACGGGCCCATGGGCGTCTTCGAGCTGGAGCCGTTCGCCGCCGGCACCAAGGCGGTCGCCGAGGCGGTGGCCGCCGCCGACGGCTACACGGTGGTCGGCGGGGGCGACTCGGCCGCCGCCCTGGCCCAGCTCGGCCTGGCCGACCGGGTCGACCACCTGTCCACCGGCGGCGGGGCCAGCCTCGAGCTGCTCGAGGGCAAGACCCTGCCCGGCGTCGCCGCCATCCCACCCGCCTGAAGGAGGGCCCGCCGTGGCGCGCCGCCCGCTGATCGCCGGCAACTGGAAGATGCACAAGAACCACCTGGAGGGTGTCCAGCTCACCCAGAAGCTGGCCTGGGCGCTCAGCCGCGAGGACACCGACGCCGTCGAGGTCGCGGTCTGCCCGCCGTTCACCGCCCTGCGCAGCGTCGGCACCCTGATCGACGGCGACAAGCTGCCGATCGCCCTCGGCGCCCAGGACTGCCACCCCGAGCCCCAGGGCGCCTACACCGGCGAGATCTCGGCCCCGATGCTGGCCAAGCTGGGCGTCCAGTACGTCATCGTCGGCCACTCCGAGCGCCGCCAGTACGCGGGCGAGGACGACGAGCTGGTCAACCGCAAGGCCAGGGCCGTCCTGGGGGCCGACATGCGCCCGATCGTGTGCGTCGGCGAGGTCCTCTCCGAGCGCGAGTCCGGCCGCACCGCCGAGGTCGTCCAGACCCAGATCCGCGGCTCCCTCGCCGGGCTCGGCGGTGACCAGGTGGCCAGCCTGGTGGTCGCCTACGAGCCCGTCTGGGCCATCGGCACCGGCCGCGCCGCCACCGCCGACGACGCCCAGGAGACGATCGCCGTCATCCGCACCACCGTCGCCGAGCTGGTCGGCCAGGCCGCCGCCGACGAGCTCCGCATCCAGTACGGCGGCAGCGTCAAGTCCTCCAACGCCGAGGAGCTGGCCACCAAGCCCGACGTCGACGGCGCCCTCGTCGGCGGGGCCAGTCTCGACGCCGACGAGTTCGCCATGATCGTCAAGGGCTCGGCCCGCCGCGCCCGCTGATACACTCGCCCGGTCTTGCCGGTCATCCCCGCGCGCCTAAGGACTGCCCGATGATCCCGCTGCTGATCGTCATCGACGTGATCGCGTCGCTCACCCTGATCCTGTTCATCCTCCTCCACGCCGGCCGCGGCGGCGGCCTCTCCGACATGTTCGGCGGCGGCATGAACACCAGCCTCGGCGGCTCCACCGTGGTCGAACGCAACCTCGACCGCCTGACCGTCGCCGCCGCCAGCCTGTTCGGCATCACCAGCGTCCTGCTGGCCCTCATGCTCAAGCCGTAGGGACCGGAGCCGCGCGCCGCGAGAGCGCCCAGCGCAGGCCTCGGCGCCGTGACGCCGCCATGAGGCCGCGGGCGGCGCTGGACCGCCGGACGTCCGTTGCCCGCTGGCTGGTGGTGGCCCTCGTCGCCGTGGCCGGGTGCACGAACGGCGGCGGGACCGACGCCCCCAGCGCCTCCGGCGGGACCGGTGGGGGAGCGGCACGCCAGGGCCGGAGCGGCGGGACCCTGGCCATCGCCCTGCTCGACCCAGGGCCCCTCGACCCGGCGCGGGCCGACGGCCTCGAGGACGAGATCGTCCTCGGCAACCTGTTCGACGGCCTCACCACCATCGACCCCTCCGGCGCCGTCCGCCCCGCCGTCGCCGTCTCCTGGACCAGCGACCCGGCCCTGCGCCGCTGGGAGTTCCACCTCCGCCCCGAAGCCCGCTGGTCCGACGGCTCCCCCCTCCGCTCCACCGACTTCAGCTTCGCCTGGCACCGCCTGGCCGACCCGAAGACCAGGCCGGCCCCCTCGCCAGCGGTCAGGGCCCTGCTGTCGGCCGTCACCGGCTACGGCTCGTTCGCCGCCGGCCGCGCCCGCTCGATCAGCGGCCTCGAGACCCCCAACCCGACCACCCTGGTGGTCCAGCTCGGCCACCCCTACGCCGACCTCCCGGCGCTGGTCGCCGCCCTCCCCCTGTCCCCACTGCCCTCGGCGGTGGTGCGGCCCGACCCAGCCGCCTACCTGACCCGGCCGGTCGGCAACGGCCCCTTCCGCCTTACCGCCCCGGCCCGACCGGGTCGCTCCCTGACCCTCGACCGCAACCCCGCCTACTGGGACTCGCCAGCCCTCCTGGACAAGGTCAGCGTGCACGTGGTTCCCGACGAGCAGACCGCCTGGCTTGAGCTCCAGAACGGGCGGGTCTCGTTCGCCCCCGTCCCCCCCGACCAGCTCGCCGCCGCCCAGACCGTCCACGGCCCATCCTCCGACGGCCGCACCACCCCCGGCCTCCTCCAGAGCCCAACCCTCGCCACCTGGCAGCTCACCTTCAACCTGAAGTCGAAGCTAGGCCGCGACCCCCGCTGGCGTCAGGGCGTCAGCCTCGCCATCGACCGCGACCGGCTCGCCACCGACCTGGCCGGGTCCCCAGCGACGAGCCTGGTCCCTCTCGCCGTCCAAGGGTCCGGCGCTGGCGCGTCGCCCGGGACCGCGCCGGCCTGCCCGGCCTGCACCTTCAACCCGACCAAGGCCCGGGCCCTGCTCGCCCAGCCCAGGTCGGATGCGGGCCCGGTCAGCCTCGCCGTCCAGTCAGGCCCCGACGCCCGCCGGATCGCCACCCTCGTCGCCGCCGACCTCACCGCCGCCGGGATCAAGGTCGCCCCCTCGACAGCCTCGACGGGCGGGTCGCAGCTGACGCTGGTACGCCGGGTCGCCCCCTACCCACGGCCCGACCCGTTCCTCGCCACCCCGTCCTCGACCAGCCCGTCGGCCAAGCGTCTCCTCGACCAGGCCCGCGCCACCCCCGACGACCCCGCCCGCACAACCCTCTACCAGCAGACCGAAGCCACCGTCCTGACCGACCTCACCACAACCCCCCTGCTCACCGAGCACCACGCCGCCGTCCTCACCCCCGGCCCCCAAGGCTTCAACCTCACCCCCTGGAACACCCTCGACCTGTCGACCATCAGCCTCCCCGCCTGACCTCTTGCACCCGCAAGCCCTTTGCTACAATCCGCCCGCACCCAGGTGCACCACGTCGGAGTGGCGGAATAGGCAGACGCGCTAGGTTGAGGGCCTAGTGCCCTCATAGGGCGTGGGGGTTCAAGTCCCCCCTCCGACACCCTCCCAACCAGCCCGCTGACCTGCGGGGCGGCGTTCTACATCGACTCGTAGAGCGTGAAGATTTGCGGAACCTCGCTGTCGGCCAACTTCGCTCGGAGCTCTGCGCTCGGCTCACCGAGGAGCTCGCCGTGAACCACGGAGACCGCCGCGAGGACCGTCGCCGATACGTCGGCGAGGTTCGCCGCGTGCTCCATGGCCGCCTCGGAATCCCTGTACCGCTCGATGACGATGCATTCGGACTGATCGTCGTTGAAGTAGGTGTCGTATTGCAGCGTTCCTGAGTCCTTGGTCCGCACGATCTCCATCGCCTGAGCAGACAAGCGTTTGTACTCCTCGCGCTTGCCCTCGTTGAACTTGAATCGAGCGATACCCAAGAGCTCAGTCACGACTCCCCCTGACGTGTCGGTCTCGCATCCCAGGAGCGGTACCCACCTCGATATGCGGCAAACAACCAGGCCGCGGCGCGGTCAGGCGAACAGCTCGCCGAGCAACGTGGGGTCGATGGTGATGGGGGCGGGGCGGTAGGTGGGTGGCTGGGTGCCCATCAGCTCGCGCACCAGGAAGTCCCAGCAGCGCTTGCGGACGTAGGCCAGGCGGTCGATGTAGGTGTGCTCGGCGCCGGGGACGATGAGCAACTCGAAGTCCTTGTCGGCGGCGATGAGCCGGTCGGCCAGCCGCAGGGTGTGGTCCGGGTGGACCTGGTCGTCCATCTCGCCGTGGATGAGGAGCAGTCTGCCCGCCAACCGGTCCGCGATGTCCACGTTCGAGGCACGGGCCCAGGCCTCGGGGTTGTCCGCGCCGTCGTAGGCCTCCACGAAGCTCGGGTTGAAGTAGCGGGCGTCGTGCGGGCCGGAGAGAGCGACGCCGGCCTTGTACACCTCGGGGAAGTCCAGCATCGCCCGCGCTGTGGCGAACCCGCCGCCGGAGTGGCCGAACGCGCCCACCCGGTCCAGGTCCATCCACGGCCGGGTCTTGGCCAGCTGCCGCAGCGCCGCGACATGGTCGGCCAGGCAGCCCGCGTCGGCCAGGTGACCGTAGGAGGCGTCGTGGAAGGACTTGCTCCGCCCCGGGGTGCCTCGCCCGTCCACCGCCACCACCACGAAGCCCAGCGCCGCGACGGGTTCCGCGTCGAGGCCCATCCCGCCGGGGTCGAAGGAGGGGGCGACCCGGTCGACCTGCGGGCCGGGATAGAGGCTGTCCACCACCGGGTAGCGCTGGGCGGGGTCGAACCCCCGCGGCCGGTACAGCACCCCGTAGATGTCCGTCACCCCGTCGGCCGCCTTGACGCGGAACCGCTCCGGCGGTGTCCAGCCGGTGGCGGTGAGCCTGGTGATGTCGGCGCGCTCCAGCTCGACCAGCACCCGCCCGGACCAGTCGCGGACCGTCGTCACTGGCGGGGTGTCGACAGTGGACGCGGAGTCGATGAAGCACTCCTGGTTGTCCGCCATGGTGACGATGTGGTCCAGCTCGTCGTCGGTGACCTTGGCGAAGCCGGAGCCGTCCAGCCCGACCCGGCACACCGTGCGCCGGTACGGGTCCTCATCGACCAGCCCGGAGGCGGTGAAGTACACCACCCGCGCGGCCTCGTCGACACGCAGGATCTGCCGCACCGCCCACTGCCCGGAGGTGACCTGCCCGAGCAGCTCGCCGGTGCGCAGGTCGTACCGGTACAGGTGGCCCCAGCCGTCCCGCTGCGAGTACCACAGCACCTCGTCGGCCAGGACCCGCACGATCGGCGGCTCGGCCGGCCACTGGTTGGGCTCAACGCGGGTGGCCCCGGTCTCGCTGAGCACGGTGGCGACCTCGCCGGTGGCCGGTTCCAGCCGGTGCAGGGTGAGCGTGCGCAGGTCGCGGGGCTGGCTGAGGAAGTACACCGCCGAGCCGTCCTCCGCCCACCACGCCCACCTGCTCATGATCGGCGACACCTGCGCCATGAGCAGCGGCTCGGCCTGCGCGCGGACCGTGGTGCCCGCCTCCACGTCCAGGACGACCAACTCGGCCTGGGGCACCTGCTCGTCCCCGGGGTAGGCGTACCGCTGGGTGCGCAGCACCGGGGCGCCGCCGTCGGCGGGCCTGGCCTCCACCAGGTGGGTCTGCCGGACGCCGCGCTCGTCGGTCCGATGCGTCAGCACCTTTGTCGAGTCGGGCGACCAGGCCACGGCGGGCGGCAGGTATGGCATGCCGAACTTGCGCAGCAGGGTGCCGTTGCTCGTGGAGTCCGGGCCGGAGCCGTACTGGTAGTCGGGCCCACCGTCGGTGGTCAGCGCCCACTCGCGGCCGTCGGACAGCGAGCGCGCCCACAGGTCGTGCCCCCGGCGGGACACCGCGACCTTCATGTCGGGTGACGGCACCTCCAGGGGGTTGCCCGGCGGCGTGAACTCGGCCTGCTCGCAGGCGTAGCTGTCCAGGCGGCAGCGCCAATGCTCGCCGAACGCGTCGAACTCCACGGCGTTCCCGGCCAGCTCGATGGCCATGAACGGCAAGGCCGCAGGGTCGACCTGTTGCCCGGAGGCTGAGGCGAGCGCGGCGGCGAGCCGGGCGTGGTCGAAGGCCGGCTCGCGGGTGCCCGCCGCCGGGTCGACCAGCACGAACCGCCTGCCGGCTCCATTGCTCACCGCGTACCAGAAACGAGTTCCTCCGTCGATCCACTGCGGCCGGACCTTGTCGCCGACGACGAGCTCGCCAGGACGGGCGGGTCGGCGGAGGAGCTGCTCCGCGGCCTGGTAGTCCTGCGTGGTGCTCATTCGTGGTGTCCTTTCTCGCTCAGGTGGTCTCTGGCTCCTCCTTGACGGTACGGCCCTCGACCTCGACCCCGGCGGCGTCCGGCTCGCCGCGGTCGCGGAGCACGTCGCGGATGAAGATGTCGTACACGATCGCGCCAAGGACGCCGCCGACGAACGGCCCCACGATCGGCACCCAGAGATAGTTGTGGATGCCCGGGATGGCAACCTGGCCCCAGCCGGCGAGCCAGGCCAGCACGCGTGGGCCGAAGTCGCGGGCGGGGTTGATGGCGTAGCCCGCGTTGGCGCCGAAGGACATGCCGATCGCGGCCACGGCCAGGCCGACCAGCAGCGGGGCGAGGTTCGCCCTGGGGGGCTGGTTGCGCTCGTCGGTCAGTGCCAGGACGAACATCAGCAGGAACGCGGTACCGACGATCTGGTCGATGAGCGGCCAGATCATGTTCGAGTGGAAGTACGGCGCCGGGAACGTGGCGAAGATGCTGAAGGTGGCGGTCGAGTCGGCGGAGCCGCCAAGGGTCCCACGGGTGATGTTGTGGGCCGCCTCGTAGCTGGAGATCGCATTGTGGTAGACCAGGTAGACCAGGGCTGCCCCGACGAACGCGCCGACGAGCTGCGCGAGGATGTAGGGCAGGACCTTCGCCCATGGGAAGTTGCGGCGCACGGCGAGCGCCAAGGTCACGGCCGGGTTGATGTGCGCGCCGCTGATCCCGCCGGCAACGTAGACCCCGAAGGTGACGGCCATCGCCCACCCCCAGGTGATGAGCAGCCAGTCGCCGCTGGCCGCGAAGATCGCGGTGCCGCGGCCTGACTGGTTCAGTGCGGCGACCGCCATCGCCACCACGCCGTCGCCGAAGCAGATGAGCACGAAGGTGCCGAGGAACTCGGCCGACAGCTCACCCCAGACGGTCTGCCGCCAGCGCGGGCGAGCGCGCGCGGCTCCGATTGTTCGTGCGGTGGCTGACATCTCACCACCCCTTTCGTCTCTGGGACTTTGGGATGCCTGCTCGGGCACGAGCGAGGTGGGCCGCGAACGCGGGTGAGGGCGAGCGGACAACCGCGGGACCGCACCCAGCTCGAAGCGCTGTGGGACGGACTGGACATGTCCCTGGAGGCCGAGTCGGGTCGGCTGACCTACGACCCGGAGCTGGGTTGCTTTGGTTGGTCAAGCTCGGCCAGTGTCCGCCGAACCTGGGCAGTGATGCGCTGGAGGTGGGGCAGTGCGGCCATGCCGACGACCGCCCCGAACACGAACCAGAACCAGAAGATGGCTTCCATCTTCTCTTCCCTCTTCCCGAGTACTCGACGGTTCGTATCGTGCCACGATGTTTAAGCGTAGCACGGCAGCGACGGCACAGCAGATTGCGCCAAGGATGGCGGCGGATGATGCTCGCGGTGTGGACATGCATCCGAACCAGCTGTCGATCTCCGTTGCCACCGTGCGCACGCTGGTGGATGCACAGTTCCCCGAGTGGCGGGACCTCCCGATCAGACGGTTCGCCTCCCAGGGGACGGTCAACGCCCTGTTCCGCATCGGCGAGCGGCTGGCCGCCCGGTTCCCGCTCGAACCGGGCGAGGTCGGGTCGACGCGGCGGCGGCTGGAAGCCGAGGCCCGAGCAGCCCGGGAGCTGCTCGGTCGCACCCGGTTCCGCACTCCCGAGCCCGTCGCCCTCGGCGAGCCCGGGGAGGGCTACCCGCTTCCGTGGTCGGTGCAGACCTGGCTGCCGGGGACGGCGGCCACCGACCAGGACCCGGGCGGCTCGGTCGCGTTCGCCCACGACCTGGCCGAGTTCATCTCCGGCGTGCGGGCCATCGACACTGGCGGCAGGGCCTTCAACGGGAAGGGTCGGGGAGGCGACCTGCGATCCCACGACCCCTGGATGGAGACCTGCTTCAAGCACAGCGAGCGGCTCCTGGACGTTCCCCGGCTCCGCCAGGTGTGGGGTGTCCTGCGGGAGCTGCCTTCCAAGGCCGGGGATGTGATGACCCACGGCGACCTGATTCCCGGCAACGTGCTCGTCCGCGACGGGCGGCTAGCTGGGGTCATCGACGTTGGCGACCTGGGACCGGCCGACCCGGCGCTGGACCTCGTGGGTGCCTGGCATCTGCTCGAGGCTGGCCCGCGGCGGGTGCTCCGCAACGACCTTGACTGCGGCGACCTGGAGTGGGAGCGCGGCAAGGCCTGGGCCTTCGAGCAGGCTATGGGCGCCGCCTGGTACTACGTCGAGAGCAACCCGGCGATGAGCCTGATGGGCCAGCGCACCCTGCGACGCATCACGGCCGACACCGGTCAGGGCTCGAGCACGTAGCGACCGCGCACCCCGCCCTTGGCCATGGCCCGGTGGGCGTCGGCGACCTGGTCCAGCGGCACGACCGCGTGCACTCGGGCGCGCAGCTCGCCGGACGCGGCGCGGGCCAGCAGGCTGCCCAGTCGGGGACCGTCGGGGTGTGCGACCACGACGTCGACGGTGATCCCGCGCTCGGTGGCCGGCTTGGCGCTCGGCTGGACACCGACGAACGCCCCGCCGTCGCGGACCAGGGCGAGACCCCGCTCCTGCATGACCGCACCGTCGGCGACCGCGTCCCAGCCCGGCTCGGCCTGGGTGGTGAAGTCGGCGCCGAGGCCGCGGACGAACTCCTCGTCCTCGGCTCTGGCCAGACCGGTCACCTGCCAGCCGCGGTCCTGCGCGAGCGAGGCGACGTACCCTCCGACCGCGCCGGCCGCCCCGGTCACCAGCAGCCGGTTGCCGTCAGCGGGCGCGTCGCCGAGCAGGTCGACGAGCTGGGCGGCGGCCAGCCCGTTGAGCGGCACCGTCGACGCCGCCGCCAGGCCCAGCCCGTCGGGCACGACGGCGAGGTCGGCGGCCGCAAGAACGAGCTGCTCGGCGTAGGTGCCGAAGTCGCGGTCGAAACCGACCACCAGGCCGGCGACCCGGGTGCCGACGGCCAGGTCCACCCCGGGGCCGGTGGCGACAACGGTGCCGGCGAAGTCCCAGCCCAGGCCGGTGCGGTCGGGCTGGTTGACCAGCCCCATGGCGTGGAAGAGGCCGCCCGCGACCGCGAGGTCGACGGGGTTGACCGGCGCGGCGGCGATCTCAACCCGGACCTCGCCGGGCCCGGGCTCGACGACGGGAACGTCGATGAGCTCGATCGAGTCGGGTCCGTCCGGGGCGCGGACGACGGCGGTGCGGAACGTGGAGGCGCTCATGGTTTCCCTCCTCGTGGCTTGTGCTCGATGGTGGTCCTACATCACTGTGGATGGGTAACTCTCCAACGGGAAGTACGCACTCCGAAGTGGGTAGGTCACCCCTCGGTAGGAAGGAGCGGTCGATGCCGACGAGGACGGCGGCCCAGAAGCGGGCACAGGCGAAGGTGGACTACGACGCGTTCCTGGCGGACTGCCCCAGCCGCCGCCTGCTCGACCGGATCTCCGACAAATGGGTCGCGCTGATCCTGGCCGCGCTCGGCAGCGACGGCCCCAACCCCAGGGTCGACCGGGCCGGCGAGCCGCGGTCGATGCGCTACTCCGAGCTGTCCCGCCGCCTGGCCGGGGTCAGCCAGAAGATGCTCACCCAGACGCTGCGCTCGCTCGAGCGCGACGGCCTGGTCACCCGCACCGTGACGCCGACCGTGCCGGTCACGGTCACCTACGAGCTGACCGACCTCGGCCTGTCGCTCCACCGGGTGATGGGCGGCATCAAGCTGTGGGCCGAGGCGCACATGGACGAGGTCCTCGCCAATCGCGAGGAGTACGACACCCGCGTCGCCGAACGCTGACCATCAGCGCAGTAGGAGTCGGAAACCACGCTCTAGTCGACGAGGGTCCGCTTGGGGCGCACCACGCAGAACTCGTTGCCCTCGGGGTCGGCGAGGACGGTCCAGGACTCGGCGCCGGTCTGCCCGATGTCCACCCGCCGGGCACCGAGCGCGAGGATGCGCTCGATCTCGGCCTCCTGCTCGCCCGGATCGGGGCTCAGGTCGAGGTGGAGGCGGTTCTTGGTCGTCTTGACGTCGGGCACGGGCATGAAGCAGATGCCGACCGGCGCGGTCGCGTCGGCGCCGATGACGACCTCCCGCTCGCGCTCGGAGAGGATCCGCCAACCCAGCACCTGCGCCCAGAACCGGGCGAGGCCCGGGAGGTTATGGGCGTCGATGACGACGTGATGCAACGAGACGGCCATGCCCGCCAGTGTGCCTGCTCAGTCTCCCCGGGGCTAGGTCACCTCGGCCGTTCCATACTCGGGTGGACCGCTGGGCCGGTAGACGGAGATCGTCACACCCGAGGGCGTGGTCCGGGACTCGTCCAGGGCCAGGCCTGTCGCGCTGCCCTGGTCCGGGAAGAGGCGGCGGCCGGCGCCGACGACCACCGGGAACACCAGCAGGTTGAGGCGGTCGACGAGGTCGTTGTCGAGCAGGAAGCGGACGAGGGCGCCGCTGCCGTGCACCTGGAGCTCACGCCCTTCGCGCTTCTTGAGCTCCCGGACCGCGGACGCGATGTCACCGTCGAGCACCGTGGTGTTGGCCCACCGCGGGTCCTTGAGGGTGGTCGAGGCGACGTACTTGGGCAGCGTGTTGAGGCGGCTGGCGACCGGGTCGTCCGGGTCGGTGGCGTTCGGCCAGGCGGCGGCGAAGATGTCGTAGGTGTGCCGGCCCAGGAGAAACGCGTCCACCTGGCCGAACACCTCGACGATGAACTTGCCGGTCGCCTCGTCGAAGTGGGGGATCGCCCAGCCGCCCCGGTCGAAGCCGCCGCTGCGGTCCTCCTCCGGACCGCCCGGGCCCTGGTAGACGCCGTCGACTGAGAGAAAGGTCGTGACGGTGAGCCGCATGTTCGTCCTTTCGTCGCTCACGCCCTGGCGGCCAGGACCTCGCGGAGCTTCGCCGCGAAGGCGTCTGGCTGGCCCGGCTGGCCGTATTCGTCGCCGAGGAAGCCGCCGTGATTGCTCGGGAACATCACCGGCTTGGTGCCGAGCCGCTCGGCGACCTCGAAGGCGCCACGGCTCGCCAGCTGGCCCTCGGACTCCTCACCGGCGCCCAGGGTGATCGCTGTCGAGGCGGACCGGAGGGCGTCGAAGTCGGGCTCGTAGTGGGTGCAGGTGACGATGTTCTGGCCGAGCAGCGGGTCGGTGCGCGAGCCGTCGTCCTCGGTCGGCATGCCGAACATCGCCGGGTCGGGCCCCGGCTGGCCGGCCATCTCGGCGGTGAACGGTCCCTGATGGCTGGTGAGGGCGATGAACTGGGCCATCGCGGCGCCCCAGCCGCTGCGCTGGTAGGTCTCCTGGACCGCGAGGGTGGCCGCCATGGCGTGCTCGCGGTCGGGCAGGATCGAGGCGAGCGGCGGCTCGTGCGCGACCAGCGTCCGCACGTCCTCTGGGTGCTTGGACACCAGCGCGAGCGCGTTGACCGCGCCACCGCTGCTGGCGAACAGGTCGACCGGCTGCCCACCGATCGCCTGGATGAGCCGCTGCAGGTCGTCGGCGTGAACGTCGGGCGTCACCGGGCTGGCTGGATCGGTCTTCGCACTGCGCTCCACGCCGCGTGGGTCGTAGGTGACCACGGTGCGGTCGGGGAAGTGCCGCGACAGCGTGCCGAAGCCGCTGGCGCCCATCGGTGAGCCGATCAGCAACAGGATCGGCTCGGTGCTGGCGTGGTTGCGCCGGACGTCATAGGTCAGCGTGGCGCCGGGGACGTCGAGGGTGTGGGTCGTCATCTGGGCTCGTGGTCGTCGATGCGGCGGCGTCCTCGGCCAGGATGGCGTCGATCTGACCGACGGCCTGCTTCAGGCCCTCTTCCATGCCCATGGCGAGGACCTGCTCCATCGCCTCGGTGCTGGGGAAGAGGCTCTGGATCGACATCCGCGTCCGTCCATCGCCGACCTGCTCGATCGTGACCCGGGCGGTCGTGCCCGGGAGATCGGTCTTCGGCGAGCCGTCCTCGTTGGCGAAGCCGTCCCGGAACACGAGCGAGCGCGGCGGATCGACCTCGACGATGTCCCAGTAGCCGTGCGGCTGGTCGCCCTCGGGACCGGTCATGTGGTACTCGACGCGACTGCCCGGGGTCAGGTTGTGCTGGGTGAAGGTGGCCGGGTAGGTCGGCGGGCCCCACCAGCGCTCGAGCTGACGCGGGTCCGCCCACAGCTGCCACACCCGCTCCGGCGAGGCGTCGAACTCGGCGTCGATGGTCATGGTCAGGGCCTTGGGGTCCTTGCGGACGTCGGTGACGTTCATGCGTCGGTCTCCTTCGCGTCGGTGACGAGTGCGGTCATCCGGTCGAGCCGCCCGCGCCACAGCTCCTCGTATCGGTCGAGCAGGCGTCGGGCACGGCGGAGCCCCTCGACATTGGTGCGCACCACCTTGCGGCGCCCGATCCGCACCTTGGTGACCAGCCCGGCCCGTTCGAGGATCGCGACGTGCTTCTGCACCGCCGCGAAGCTCATCGGGTAGTGCTCGGCCAGCTCGGCGACGCCCTCCTCGCCCGCGATGGCCCGACGCACGATGTCGCGCCGGGTGGTATCGGCCAGAGCGCGGAACACGCGATCGAAGTCGAGGGTCGTCTGCATTCATACAACCTTATGGTTGTATGAAGATAGCTGTCAAGCCGCGCGAGGACGCCCGCGAATGTGGAGAAAGTCGACGTGCGGTGCGCCGTCCTCACCGAGGACAACTGGTTCGCGTACCGCCTCCACCACGAACCCCGCCGCCTCCAGGGCATCGAAGTAGGCACCGAGCGGCCGATGCGTTCCCTCGTAGGTCATCTGGAGGCCGGCGCGCTCGACCGTGAAGCTGTAGCGCCGGTCGGTGGCATAGCCGTCGACCAGTCTGGCGCTCGCCACGGGATGCAGCACCGCGATGCAGAACCGGCCATCGGGGGCGAGGACCCTGGCGACCTCGGCCACGGTGGCGTGCACGTCGTCGAAGTCGTGCAGCGACATGAAGGCGATGGCCAGGTCGGCCACGTCGTCGGGCAGCGGCAGCCGGACGGCGTCGGCGACCGCGACCGGATGGCCCTCGGGATGGGTCGCGGCGGCCCGAACGCTGGTCAGGGAGGCGTCGAAGCCGACGACACGATGACCCGACCGGGCCAGGACGCGCCCGAGCCGGCCCTCACCGCAGCCCACGTCGACCGTCAGGCGACCCGGAGCCGGGACGAAGCGCAGGAACTCGGGCAGGTGGAAGCTCCAGAAGTGGCGGTCCAGCTCCGGCGAGCGCGCCCAGCGAACCCACTCCGGCGCCCGCGTCTCCCAAGCGTCCCGGAGGCTCATGGCGCCCAACCTACTACCGCCCCTCCCGACCAGGCACGGCCCTCCTGGGCGGGGCTAGCTGAGGTGCTGGCCGAACCAGTCGAGGACCTTGGTGTAGGCCTGGGAGGCGGCGGTCTGGTTGTAGCGGGGGCCGGTGTCGTTGAAGAAGGCGTGGTTGGCGGCGGGGTAGGTGACGATCTCGTGGGTCAGCCCGGCCCGTTCCAGGGCGGCCGTTGCCGCATCTCGGGTGGCGTTCACGCGGTCGTCCTGCTCGGCGTAGATGCCGAGGACGGCCGCGTTGGGGGAGCCGGAGAAGTCGGCGCCGTCGGGGAGGGGGCCGTAGAACGGTGCCGACGCGGCCAGGCGGGGTTCACCTGAGGCCAGGAGCAGCCAGGTCATGCCGCCGCCGAAGCAGAACCCGATCGAGGCCAGCTTCTGGTCGGGCGCCCGCCGCTCCAGCTCGTCAAGGCCGGCTCGCATGTCGGCCACGAACCGCTCCTGGGGGGCGTTGGAGAGCGCGGCCATCGCCTCGGCTTCGCCGCCGAGGGCGGCCGTCCCGCCCTCGGCCGAGAGCAGGTCGATGGCCAGCGCCGAGTAGCCGCTGGCGGCCAGTCGACCGGCGACCGAGCGGATGTGGTCATTCAGGCCGCGGTTCTCGTGGATGA
>DATENJ010000210.1:0-2557 GCA_035275125.1 Actinomycetes bacterium
CGGCCGGGTCCTGCGGCCCGGTGACCCGCAGGTACCAGCGGGCCTCGGGGCCGAGCTCGCCCTCGGCCCGGCGCCGCACCCGCAGCACCAGGGGCGCGTAGCGGCCCCAGCGGAGCTTGGACGCCTTGGTCACCCCGACCAGGTCGACGCCGCGCTCGCGGGCCAGCTCATGGACCGGCTCGACCAGCCCGGTGGGCAGGAACGGGCCCGGGTGGAGGCTGCCGTCGACCAGCACCAGGTCGCCGGGGCGGGCGGCCGCGACCGCCTCGGCGGTGCGGTGCCACTCGGCCAGCTCCCGCAGCACGTCGACCACCCCGCCGAGGTCGGCCAGCTCCCGCTCCCGCTTCACCCCGGCCAGGGCCAGGGCCTCGGCGTAGGCCGCCTTGGCGTCGGTCTGGGTGAGGGCGCGCAGCTGCAGCGGGTCGGTGTCGCTGGCGAAGGTGTCGCGGTCGCGGTGCCAGACCGTCCCGGCCCGGTAGGCCACCAGCCAGAAGCTGCGCCCGTTGAGCAGGCAGGCCGAGCCGCCGTCGACCGCGGCCGCGGTCACCCCGGGGGCCGGGTCGCAGCCGAACTGGACCAGCGGGGCGTCATCGGCCAGCTCAAGGGCGGTGGCGTCCTCGGGGCCGACCGGCTCGTCGGCCGGGTTGTCGACCCTGCTGCCGCCGTCGGCGAGCAGCCGGCTGAGGTAGCCGGCGGCCAGCCGCACCCGGTCGGCATAGTCCTCGACGAACAGCGTGCCTCCCCTCCACCGCCTGAGCGAACACACGTTCTACCCGGAGCGTAACCAGAAACCCCGGGAAGGGGAAGCACCGCGGCAGTGTAGCTCAGGCGAGGGGCTGGCCGACGAGGCCGGCCAGGCGCCTGGGGGCGACCAGGCGGTAGCTCTCGGCGACCAGCTCGGCGACCTCGCCCCAGTCGACGTCCTGGAGGTCGAGGCGCAACCCCACCCAGCCCCGGCTGCCGACGTATCTGGGCAGGTAGAAGCGGTGCGAGTCGGAGGCCACGAGGCCGGTGTTCTCGCCGGCGGGGGCCTTGGCCAGCACCGCCACCCGGCCGTCGCCGCCCTCGTCGTCGACGAACCAGGCGAAGGTGCGGCCGCGGACACCGAAGCCGAGATGCTGCTCGTGGGCGGTGACGGTGGCCTCGGGAAGGGTGCGGCAGAAGCGCACCAGCCGGTCACGTCGCGCCTGGAGGTCGTCCACGGGCCGGACCATAGCAGCCGCCGCCGACAGCCCCGCTCCCGGCTCGCCGCGGCCGCCGGTGGACAATGGGGGCGTGCCCACCATCGTCAGCAGGGACCGCCTGCTCACCCTCGGAGCCTGCTGCTTCGGGCTGTTCATGGTGATGCTGGACAACACGGTCGTGAACGTGGCCCTGCCCAGCATCCAGCGGGAGCTGGGGGCCGGGCTGTCGGGGCTGGCCCTGGTCCTCGACGCCTACATCCTGGTCTTCGCCAGCCTGCTGCTGACCGCCGGGTCGCTCGGGGACCGGTTCGGGCGCCGGCGGGTGTTCCGGGCCGGCCTGGTGGTCTTCACCGCCTCCTCGGCCCTGTGCGGCCTCGCCCCGGCCCTGCCGGCGCTGGTCGCCGGGCGGGCCCTCCAGGCGGTCGGGGCCGCGGCCATGCTGCCCAGCTCCCTGGCCATCCTGACCAACGCCTTCCCCGACCCGCGGGAGCGGGTCCAGGCCATCGGCCTGTGGTCGGGGGTGTCGGCGATGGCCCTGGCCGCCGGCCCGGTGGTCGGCGGGCTGCTCACCGACGCCCTCGGCTGGCGCTGGGTGTTCTATGTCAACCTGCCCGTCGGGGTGGCCGCCTTCGTGGTCGCCGGCCGGGTGGTGACCGAGTCCCGCGACCCGGCCGCCAGCCCCCTCGACCTGCCCGGGCTGGTGCTGGGCAGCCTCGGCCTCGGCGCGCTCACCCTTGGGCTGATCGAGGGCAACCAGCGCGGCTGGGGCTCCCCGCCGATCCTCGGGCTGCTGGCCGGCGGGGTGCTCCTGCTGGCCGGGTTCGCGGCCACCGAGGCCCGCCGGGACCATCCCATGGTGTCGCCACGGTTCTTCCGCGACCGCGCCTTCTCCGCCGCCAACCTGGTCGTCCTGCTGGCCGGGTTCGCCCTGCTCGGGTTCGTGTTCTTCAACACCCTGTACTTCCAGGCGGTGCAGGGCTGGTCGCCGCTCGAGGCCGGGCTCCGGAGCCTGCCCAACACCCTGGCCGTGGTCGTCAGCGCCCCCCTGGCCGGCCGCCTCGCCTCCCGCTTCGGGTACCGGGTGCCGGTGACGGCCGGGCTGGTGCTGGCCGCGGCGGCGCTGCTGGCCCTCACCGGCATCGAGGCCGGCACCCCCTACGGTCAGCTGTGGTGGAAGCTGACCATGCTCGGGGCCGGGCTGGGGCTGTCGATCTCGCCGGCGACGGCCGCCGGTGTGGCGGGCATGCCCGGCACCCGGGCCGGGGTGGCCTCGGCCGTCATCAGCACCAGCCGCCAGGTCGGCGGGGCCCTCGGGGTGGCCGTGCTCGGGGCGGTGGCGGCCGCCCACTACGGCCGCGCCACCCCCGGCACCG
>DATENJ010000211.1:0-2155 GCA_035275125.1 Actinomycetes bacterium
CGTCGTCGTCGCTCATCGCGTTACACCCCGCGCCAATCCAGCCCCCTCCACCCGTTCGGCGAGCCGCTGCCGGCCCTGATGGGCCAGCACCCGCACTGCCATTGGCCGCTTGCCGACGATCCTGGCCCTCTCGCCCACCTCCAGGCCGCCCAGGACCCGCAGGGCCACCACCTCGGTCTGGTCGGCTGGCAGCTCGGCCAGCTGCTCCACCGGAACCGACCTGATCGGCCGACGCGCGGCCTGCCGACGCCAGTGGCGTGTAACGCCGTTTCGACCGGTTGCGCTTTCTGGGTAGGGGTCGGCCACTGGAGGAGGCTGCCGTGCGGATCACCTCGAGCAAGCGCACCATCAGCAAGGGTCTCACGGCGGTCCTTGTCGCGGTGGCCGGCCTGGTCCTGAGCATCGGCCCCGCCGGTGCGATCACCTTCGGCCAGCCCGATGGCAACCTTCACCCCAACGTCGGTGCGGTGCTGGCCGACTACGACCCAGACAGCCCCGGCCCCGACATCCTCTGCTCGGGCACCTTGATCGCCCCCACGGTGTTCCTCACCGCCTCGCACTGCACGGCGTTCCTGGAGGCCGAGGGGATCAGTCAGGTCTGGGTGACCTTCGCACCGGCCTACGACGAGGACTCGACCTCGGTGGCCGGCCTGTTGGCGGGCAGCTATGTGACCAACCCGCAATTCGGCTCCGGCGGAGCCTCCGACAGCCATGACATCGCGGTAGTGCTGCTAGCCCAGGCCCCGGCCGGGATCACGCCGGCCCAACTGCCCACGGCCGCGCTGCTGGACCAGCTCAAGGCCGCCCACCAGCTCGACGAGCAGACCTTCACCGCGGTCGGGTACGGCACCGTGCGGGAGGACAAGACCGGTGGGCCGCACTCGCTGTTCTTTGACGGCGTGCGCCGCTATGCCCTGCAGCACGCGCTGAATCTGGAGAAGGCCTGGCTGCTGCTGTCCATGAACCCCTCCACCGGAAACGGCGGGACCTGCTATGGCGACTCCGGCGGCCCCCACTTCCTCGGCGGGGTGACCAGCAACCTGGTCGTCTCGATCACCATTACCGGTGACGCGTGGTGCCGGGCCAGCGACAAGACCTACCGGCTCGACGCCGCCAGCGCCCGAGCCTTCCTCGGTGACTTCGTCACGCTCCCCTGAACCAGGCCGACTCCTACCGACCCATTTGTTCGCTAGCCGCCTCAACATCATGGAACGGACAGAAGGGAACGGTCATGCGTCGACGGACGTTCGTCGGGGCCTGCCTGACGCTGGTCTTGCTTGTTGCGGTCGGGATGCCGTTGGCGGCATCCCCTGCCACCTCCGCAAGAAGTACGACGCAGGCGGCGGCGATCAGGATCCGAGCCGCGATCCCGGTGAGCTTCTCGCCCTTCGGGATCGCGGCCAACTCGGTGACCAACAGACCATCTACGTCGCCAACTTCTCAAGCAACACCGTGTCGGTGATCAACGGGCAGACCAACACAGTGGTTGCTGAGGTTCCCGTGGGCTTCTTCCCGATCGGGGTGGCGGTAAACGAGGCGACCAACACCATCTATGTCGCCAACGCCACCGACAACACGGTGTCGGTGATCAGCGGCCAGACCAACACGGCGGTGGCTACCATCCCGGTGGGCAGCTTCGCGGAGTGGGTCGCGGTGAACCCACTGACGAACACGGTCCATGTCACGAACGCCCTTGACAGCACGGTGTCGGTGATCAACGGGCAGACCAACACGGTGGTGGCCACCATCCCGCCGGCAACTTCTCGCGCGGCGTGGCGGTGAACCCGAAGACCAACACCGTCTATGTCAACAGCGCGAACGAGAACGCGGTAATGGTGATCGACGGGCGGACCAACACAGTCGTGGCCACGGTCGATGTGGATAGCCTCCCGCAGGGAGTCGCGGTGAACACGCGGACCAATGCCGTCTACGTGGCCAACCAGGACAGCAACACGGTATCGGTCCTCACCCCCTGACCGGCACGAACGATCCTTGTGGATCAGCGGCTCGCTAGCGGTTGCGATGATCCATGATTGAAAGACGGCCTGACCTGCGCGGAGGTGTGAGAATCGGCCGCGAGTAGCTGCGCCTGCGGCGTCACCCTGCTTGGCAACCAGGGCAGGCTGAGATTGCCGCCGGAGGTGGCGCGGACCGC
>DATENJ010000212.1:0-5959 GCA_035275125.1 Actinomycetes bacterium
GGCCCCTGACCGGGGCGAGCAGCCCGCTGGCCAGGGCGGTGGCCGCCGAGGCGGTCCCGGCCAGGGCCAGCGAGCCGGTCGCCTCCTGCACGAACAGGACGACGCTGAGCGGCCCGGTGGCGCTGGCGAGGCGCCCGACCAGGGAGGCAAGCAGGACCGGCCGGGCGTGGGGGAGCCCGACGACGGCCAGGTAGGAGGAACCCACGGGCGGATCCTACGGCTTCCACCCGGTCGAGTGGTATGGCCTTCATGCACCAAACGCACGGCTCTGCGTGGAGGTCCCATGACGATTAGTGGTTCGTGAGCGGCGGGAGGTAGAAGAGACGAGATGGGGAGCAGAAGTCCGGAATTGCCGCGAACGACCTACGAACCATGACCCCCTGAAAGGAGTGGATTCGGTTGACGTCGCCTCGGCATGTCCGCTGGCACTAGTAAGAACGAGTCATGAATACGTACCCCGAGTGGACCGGCTCGGGGTACGCTAGTGCTCGAGGTCTTGGGGCCCGCCGCGTTGGGAGGGCACGGAGATGCCGGGCAGGCTCAGGTGGTACATCGTCGCCGTTGGCGTCTCGGGCCTGCTCGCGCTGGCCGTCCTGGTGCCGACGATCGACCTCGACCGCGTCCGTCAGGTCGCCGGCGCGATCGCCCTCTTCGCCGGCTTCGTGATCGGCGGCGAGCTGGTCTCGATCCGGCTCCAGCGCAACAACCGGGTCAAGGACCTGGCCGTCACCACCACCTTCGCCTACGGCCTCGTGCCGCTGGCCGGCACGGCGGTGGCCGTGCTGGTGTTCATGCTCGCCTCGATCGTGGCCGACCTGGGCCGCTCGAAGCCGCTCTACAAGGTGCTGTTCAACGCCGCCCAGTGCGTCCTCGCCCTGGCCGCCGGCGGGCTCATCTACCACGCACTGGGCGGCGGCTACGAGATCACCACGGCGACCCTCCCGGCCCTGGCCGCCGGCGGGCTGGCCTTCATGGCGGTCAACCACCTGCTGGTGAGCGTCGTCATCAGCCTCGACCAGGGGCTGCCCATCTTCCAGGGGCTACGCCGCGACGACCTGCGCCTCGAGCTGGGCAGCTCGGCCATGGTGCTCGCCCTGGCCCCGGTTGCGGTGGTCGTGGCCGAGCGCAGCCTGCTGCTGCTGCCGGCCCTGATCCTGCCCCTTGGCGCGGTCTACCTCGCCTCCAAGGCCGAGGTGCGGGCCAAGCACGACCAGGCCGAGGCCGAGGAGGCGGCCGAGCGCCAGCGCCGCCTCACCCTCCAGGAGCAGGAGGTCGTGCGCCGTCTCCAGGAGGCCGACCGGCTCAAGGCCGACCTGATCGCGACCGTCTCCCATGAGCTGCGCAGCCCGCTGACCACGATCGTCGGCGTCTTCGGCATCCTGCGGGTCCGGCGCGACCGGCTCAGCCCGGAGGAGCGGGACGAGCTGGTGGCGATGGGCATCCACCAGAGCGAGCGGCTCCACCACATGATCGAGCAGCTGCTGGTGACCGCCCGCTTCGAGCAGGAAGAAGGGGTGGCCTCGCTCCGGGCGGCCAGGGTCGAGCTGGACGCCACCGACCTGGTCCGCCAGGCCGCCGCCGAGGCCAGGGCCCGCCACCACGACCGGCGGATCGCCATCGAGACCAACGGTGCCCTGCCCGTCCGGGTCGCCCAGGAGGCGGTGGTCCAGGTCCTGGGCAACCTGCTCGACAACGCCTGCAAGTACTCGCCGGACGGCGAGCCGGTGCGGCTGTCGGGGATCCGGGAGGGCGCCAAGGCGGTCCTGGCCGTCGAGGACGCCGGCCCCGGCATCCCCGAGGCCGAGCGCCAGCGCATCTTCGACCGCTTCACCCAGCTGGAGCGCCACACCACCCGCCGCGCCGGCGGGGTTGGCCTCGGCCTCTACATCGCCCGCCAGCTGGCCCGCAGCCAGGACGGCGACCTGCTGGTGGTCGACCCCACCGGGGCCCAAGGGGCCCGCTTCGAGCTCCACCTCCCCCTGCTGCCGGAGACCGCCGGTACTTGATCGTTCGAGATCGGTCGTTTTCACGCTCGCCCAGGGGTTAGTCAGGCGTCTGCTGCCGGCCAATCGGGCATTCAAGGCAAGCAGGAAGGAGACGCCATGAGCCAGTACGGCACCGAGGGCTCGACCGTCCTCACCGAGGACAGCGGGTCGTCGACCACCGACCAGGTCAAGGACCAGGTCGAGAACCAGGTCAAGGAGAAGGCCCAGGTGGCCCAGGACAGGGCCAGGGGCGCGATGGGGCAGGCCAGGGGTCGTATCAGCGACCAGGTCGACCAGCGCTCCACCCAGGCCGGCGAGCGCATCGCCGGGACCGCCTCGGACGTCCGCTCGATCGCCGACGAGCTGCGCAGCCAGGGCAAGGACGCGCCCGCCAACCTGGCCGAGCAGGTGGCCAGCCAGGCCGACCGTGTCGGCGACTACCTCAAGGGGGCCAGCGGCGACCGGATCCTGCGCGACGCCGAGGACTTCGCCCGCCGCCAGCCCATGCTGGTCGCGGCCGCCGGCCTGGCGCTCGGCTTCGCCGCCTCGCGGTTCCTCAAGGCCTCCAGCAGCCGCCGCTACGAGTCCGGCTACCAGCGTTATGACGACGGCGGCTACGTCCAGGCCCCCGCCGCCAGCCCCTACGACACCCGATCCTACGACGCCCGGACCTACGACACCGCGACCTCCTACCTCTACGACGAGCGGAGGTCGTGATGTCCACACAGGTTCCCGGGGACACCGAGGACCTGCGCGACCGGTCCCTCGGCGAGCTGCTCAAGCAGCTCTCCGAGCAGACTACCCGGCTGGTCCACCAGGAGCTGGAGCTGGCCAAGGCCGAGCTCCAGCAGAAGGGCAAGCAGGCCGGCATGGGCGCCGGCATGTTCGGCGGCGCCGGCGCGCTCGGGCTGGCCGCCCTTGGCGCCCTTACCGCCTGCTTCATCCTCGCCCTGAACGCGATCATGCCCGCCTGGCTGGCCGCCCTGATCGTGGCCGTCGTCTACGGGATCGTCGCGTTCGTGCTCGTCAAGCAGGGCCAGGCGAGGATCAAGCGGGCCACCCCGCCGGTGCCCGAGCAGACCATCGAGACGGTGAAGGAGGACGTGGAATGGGCCAAGACCCAGATGCGATCCGACAGGACATAGAGCAGACACGGTCCGAGATGAGCGAGACCGTCGAGGCCGTCGGCTACAAGGCCGACGTGCCCTCGCGGGCCAAGGAAGCGGTGAGTGACAAGGTGGAGAGCGTGAAGTCGGCGGTGACCGGCACCGCCACCCGGGCCAAGGAGGCCGTGACCGGCGCCACAGAGCGGGCCGGCGACGCCACCCCGAGCCGCGGCGAGGTCAAGCAGACGGCCCGGCAGGCGGCCGGCCTGGCCAAGGAGAACCCGCTGGGGCTGGCCATCGGCGCCGCCGCCATCGGCTTCCTGGCCGGCCTGGCCATCCCCTCGACCCGGGTCGAGGACGAGAAGCTCGGCCCGGTGGCCGACCAGGTCAAGGACCGGGTCAAGGAGACCGGCCAGGAGGCACTGGACCGCGGCAAGCAGGTCGCCCAGGACGTGGCCAGCACCGCCGTCGACACGGCCAAGGAGCGCACGCAGGAGCACGGCCAGGAGCTGGCCGACAGCGCCAGGCAGAGCGCTCAGGAGGTCAGGTCGGAGGCCAGCAGCTCCCCGCCGGCGGCCGGGCTGTAGGAAAGGGACATGCCCGAGCGCGACAACGCCGACGCGGCCGGCAGGGAGGCCGAGCGCCCCAGCCAGATCCCGCCAAGGGGATGGTTCGCCGTCCTCAAGCGGGTCAAGGCCGAGGTGAAGGAGGACAACGTCTCCCTGCTGGCCGCCGGCATCGCCTTCTACGCCATGCTGGCCATCTTCCCGGCCATCATCGCCCTGGTCACCATCTACGGCATGGTGGCCGACCCCGCCCAGGTCGAGTCCCAGGTCGGAGAGTTCGCCAAGAGCCTGCCGGCCGGCGCCGACCAGCTGATCACCGAGCAGCTCAAGAACGTCGTCAACGCCGGCCAGCAGTCGCTGTCGATCGGGCTGGCGCTCAGCCTCCTGGCCGTGCTCTGGAGCGCCTCCAGCGGCGTCCAGGGACTTGTCAAGGCCCTGAACGTGGTCTACGACGAGCGCGAGACGCGCGGGTTCGTCAAGCTGCGCGGCCTGTCGCTGCTGCTCACCCTGGGGGCGATCGTGGTCGCGGTGGTCGCCCTGACCCTGATCACGGTCTTCCCGGGCGTGGTCGACAACCTCGAGCTGGGCCAGGCCGGGAAGCTGGCCGCCTCCGTCGTCCGCTGGGTCGTCCTGGCCCTGCTGGTGCTGGTCGCCCTGGCGGTGGTGTACCGGTTCGCCCCCGACCGGGCCAACCCGCGCTGGCGCTGGGTGAGCGGAGGGGCGGTGGTCGCCTTGGTGCTGTGGCTGCTAGGCTCCATCGGGTTCAGCTGGTACGTCGACAACTTCGGCAACTACAACCGGACCTATGGCGCCCTGGCGGCGGTGATCATCTTGCTCCTCTGGCTGTACCTCTCCGCCTTCGCGGTGCTCCTCGGGGCCGAGCTCGACGCCGAGACCGAGCGCCAGACGGCCAGGGACACCACCACCGGCCCGGAGCGGCCGCTGGGCCAGCGGGACGCCGAGGTCGCCGACACCATCGGCGAAAGCCCGCAGCGCCGGTGACGGCGCCACTGATCGCGATCCCCACCTACCACCTGGGACCTGGGCAGGTCGGGAACTGGGAGGGCGCCTACGCACTGCCCGAGCCGTACGTGGCCGCCTTGCGAGCCGCCGAGGCCCGGGTCGTGCTGCTGCCCCCTGGCCAGCCCGGCGACGACCCCGACGAGGTGCTGGCCCCCTTCGACGGGCTGCTCCTGGCCGGCGGCGGGGACATCGAGCCGGCCCGCTACGGGGCCGCCGACCACCCGACCCAGTACGGGGTCGACCCCGAGCGCGACCAGCTCGAGCTGAAGCTTGCCGGGGCGGCGGTCCGGCTGGGCCTGCCCGTTCTCGGCATCTGCCGTGGGGTGCAGCTGCTCAACGTCGCCTTCGGCGGCACCCTGGTCCAGCACCTCCCCGACGAGGACCAGGCCGAGCACCCGGTGGAGCACCGCAACGAGGCCAAGTACGCGATGCACGGCCTGCGGGTTGAGCCGGGCAGCCGGCTGGCCGAGGCCCTCGGGCAGGCCGAGGCCGAGGGACTCTCCCACCACCATCAGGGCCTCGACCGCATCGGGGACGGGTTCCGGCCCGTCGCCTGGACGCCGGACGGGCTGGTCGAGGGGATCGAGCGCGACCAGGGCTGGACGGTCGGCGTGCTCTGGCACCCCGAGAGCACGGCCAGCGCCGACCCGGTCCAGCAGCGGCTGCTGCGAGCCTTCGTGGACGTGGCGTCCAGGCGTGGACAGGCGTTTTGGCGCCGGAGCGCCGAGCCGGTAGGGTTTGGCGGTCCCGGGAGCGCCGCAGGGTGAACCGGGTTGGCCGGTCCGAGCGTCCCTCGCGGTGAGATGCTGTTCTCCAACTTGCTGGTCGCGATCGCCCTCACGGTGCTGTTCCCGCTGGGGCTGATGGGCATGCTGGCCGCCAGCGAGTGGCTGGAGCGCCGCACCCTGGCGGCCGAGGAGGTCGTGCCCCGGCGGCTGCGGCGAATGGACAGCAAGCCGCCAGAGGCGGTCGAGGCCATGGTGCTGGAGGAGACGGCCCACGTGGTCGCCCAGTACTGGTCGGCCACCGGCCGCCCGGCCCCCGAGACTCCCGCCCCCGAGACTTCTGCTCCCGGGGCCCCGGTCCCGCCGGCCGCCCCCCAGAGGCACACCAACGGCGACGGCCCGGCCGCCGCGTCCAGGAACGGCAGCGGCGGCCGCCACGCCCGCCGGGTCGTCCCGAGTCGCGCCGGGCGCCACGAGCGCCGTCGCTGACGGGCGGTTACCGTAGGAGCTGTGAGAGCGCGGACCTCCTTTGTGCTGGGCGCCGCGGCCATGAC
>DATENJ010000213.1:0-22920 GCA_035275125.1 Actinomycetes bacterium
GCGGCGAACGGCCCGAGGGATGCGCCGACCAGGCGGGTCAGGGCGACCCCCTCCGCCGACAGGTGCGACCCGCGGCCACGGGCCGAGTTCTTCTTGGTCAGCGAGTGCCGTCGAACCTCCAGCCACCGCATGAACGAACCCTACGTGACCAGCGCCAACCCCGACGTCGCCAGCAACTACAGGTTGGAGCGTCGTCGATCTGGTTGGATCGCCTGGAGGATCAAGGGAGCCAGGCAGCTCACACAGGGAACAAGGGAGAGACCCGTGACCAAGAACCGGCTGGAGGCCTTCAGCGATGGCGTCTTCGCCATCGCGATCACCCTGCTGGTCATCGAGATCCGGCCGCCGGAGCTCCACGAAGGTGATCGGCTCGCACAGGCCCTCTGGGCGCAGTGGCCCAGCTACGTGGCCTACCTGGTGAGCTTCCTCACCATCGGCGTGATCTGGCTCAACCATCACCGTATCTTCGACCAGGTCGCGCGGGTCGACGGGCCGTTGCTGCTGCTCAACCTCAACCTGCTGCTGTGGACGGCGCTCATCCCGTTCCCCACCGCGGTGGTCGCCGAGCACCTTGGCGGCGCCGGTGAGGCGGCGCGGACGGCGGCGGCGCTCTACAGCGGGGTGCTGCTGCTGATGGGTCTGGCCTTTGGGGCCCTCTTCGCCTGGGTCACCCACACCGACCGCCTGTTGCGCCGGCTGCCGCCACCAGGAGAGGTGCGAACGGCCCGTCTGCGGTTCATGCTCGGGCTGGCTGTCTATGCCGCCGCCTTCCTCCTGTCCTGGGTGTCGGCACCGCTTTCCCTGCTCTTGTGTGGACTCATGGCCCTCTACTACGCCTTCGACCAGGCGTCGGCACCCGCTGAACCGGAGCCAGGATGACCAGCTGCCACAGCTTGTTCCCGCCGCCCGACTGCGGTACATAGTCGGCACGGTTGTCTACAGCACCGCCCAGGCCGACGTGGCGGAACGAACCCGGTGCAACGTCGACCGAGAGGAGCCGTGTGTGGCCGACCCAGCAACCCCCGACTCTGGCCATGGCGCCGACACCCTCGACCGAGCCCGTTTCCAGGTCGTCTTCCAGGAGGACTTTGCCGGTCCGGCACTGGCGGCCGACCGGTGGGTCGCGCACTACCTGCCGCAGTGGAGCAGTCCAGAACGCTCCGCGGCCCGCTACGACCTGGACCCGGGAGTCCTGACCCTGCGCGTCGACGCCGATCAGCCGCCGTGGCGGCCCGAAGACGGGGAGCTGCGGGTGTCCAACATCCAGACCGGCTCGTTCGCCGGTCCGGTCGGCTCCGACCGCGGGACGCACCGCCACCGTCCGGATCTCACCGTCAGGACCGCCCAGCCCACCCGTCGCCTGTACACCCCATCGACCGGGATGGTCGAGGCGAGGTTGCGGGCGACCGCAGACCCGACCTGCATGCTCGCAGTCTGGCTGGTCGGCTTTGAGGAGACCGCACCCGAGCAGTCCGGCGAAATCTGCATCGCCGAGCTCTACGGCCACGCTCTCGGCTCCGGTGGATCGAGGGTTCGCATGGGGATCAAGGCCCACCAGGACCCGCGGCTGCGCCAGGACATGGCCGACGTCGCGCTCGACATTGATGCCACCGACTGGCACACCTACGCCGCGGCGTGGACCGCACAGGAGACCCGCTTCTATGTCGACGACCGGCTGGTCCGCACCGTGCCTCAGAGCACCGACTACGCACTGCAGCTGATGGTCGACTTGTTCGAGTTCCCCGCCGGACCGGTTCGGGACCCCGCGGCCTACCCCAAGCTTGGGCAGGTGGCCTCCGTCCGCGGCTACCGCCCCACCGGCCCTGACCAGAGCCGGCCGGCAGATGAGGAGCGCCGCTATGGCAACGTACGAGATCGACACCTACCACGTCCGCCTGTGGTCCTCCAGACCGACGACGGAACTCAACCCGGGCATCGCCGTCGCGGGAATCTATCTGTATGAGGCCGGCACCTTCCGCGGCTACGCCTACTTCTATCCCGACGGCACGCCACTCGCACCCGCGGTCATCGACGCCGTCAACGGCGCCATCTACGTGCACCTCAACCTGTCGCAGCTCTCAGACGTCCTGCAGCTGCTGCGCGAAGAGCGGCCCGTCTACCTCTACGAATTCGGTCCCTCGAACGCCGGTCTGATGACCGGAGGCGAGCCCACCGGCGAGGAGGAAGGACTCTCCGGCTGAGCCCCGATGGGGCTCAGGTCAGGCTCCCCTGCCGACGCCACCCACCGTGACGCACTCCACCTCCGCGCCTCCTCGAGGAGTGACCATGACCTCCACGCCGACCGGACTCCCGGTGCCCGGATACGAACTGGTCCCGTCGGCTGACGGCTACGTGGCGCGGATCCGTGCCCGCGGGTCGGCGGTGCTGGCCACCCCGAGGATCAACCGTGGTACGGCATTCAGCTTGGAGGAACGGCGCGAGCTGGGGTTGACGGGATTGTTGCCGTCGGGCGTATCGACGCTGGAACGGCAGGTTCGGCGGACCTACGCGCAGTACCGCTCGCAGGCGAGCGACCTCGCCAAGTGGGTGTACCTGGCGAACCTGCGCGACCGAAACGAGGTGCTGTTCTATCGGCTCCTGTCCGAGCACATCGAGGAGATGCTGCCCGTGGTCTACACCCCGACGGTGGGGTTGGCGATCGAGCGGTTCAGCCACGAGTTCCGCCGCAGCCGCGGCGTCTATCTGTCGGTCGACCGCCCGGAGGAGGTGGAGGTCGCGCTGCGCAACACCCAGCTGGGCGCCGAGGACGTCGATCTGCTGGTGGCCACCGACGCCGAGGGCATCCTCGGGATCGGCGATCAGGGCGTGGGCGGGATCGAGATCGCCATCGGGAAGCTCGCGGTCTATACCGCAGCGGCGGGTATCCATCCCAGCCGTGTGCTGCCGGTGATGCTGGACATGGGCACGGACAACCTGACTCTGCTCAACGACGAGATGTACCTGGGCGAGCGGCACGCCCGAGTTCGCGACGAGCGCTACGACCAGCTGATCGACGCCTACGTCACCACGGTGGCCAAACTGTTCCCGAACGCGATGCTGCACTGGGAGGACTTCGGCGCCTCCAACGCTCGCCGCATCCTGGACCGGTACGCCGGCGACTACTGCACGTTCAACGACGACATGCAGGGCACCGCCGCCGTCGTCCTCGCCGCCGCCTTCTCCGCCGTTCGCGCCGCCGGCACCCGCCTGCGCGACCAGCGCGTGGTCGTCCACGGCGCGGGGACGGCCGGACTCGGTGTCGCGGACATCCTGCGCGACCAGATGGTCCGGGACGGCCTGCCACGTGAGGAGGCCACGGGTCGGTTCTGGGCGCTGGCCCGCAGCGGGATCCTCGCCGACGACCGCCTCGAGCACCTCCGCGACTTTCAGGTGCCCTACGCCCGTCCCTGGTCCGAGGTCGCCGACTGGTCTCCGGCGGGCACGCGGCCGGGTCTGGCCGACGTGGTCCGCCGCGTGCAGCCGACCATGCTCATCGGCACCTCGACCCAGGCAGGAGCGTTCACCGAGCAGATCGTGCGGGACATGGCCGCGCACTGCCCGCGGCCAATCATCATGCCGCTGTCCAACCCGACCTCAAAGACCGAGGCGCTGCCCGCGGACGTGCTGCGCTGGACCGACGGCCGCGCCCTGGTGGCCACGGGGAGCCCGTTCGCGCCGGTCGTCTACGACAACGTCACCTATGAGATCGCTCAGGCCAACAACGCGCTCGTCTTCCCCGGGCTCGGGCTCGGCGTGACGGTCGCCCGTGCCAGCCGCATCAGCGACCGCATGATCGCCGCGGCGGCCGACGCGGTGGCCCGACTGTCGGACGCAACCCGGCTCGGGGCCCCGCTGCTGCCGTCGGTGCGCGATCTACGCCCCGTCTCCGCGGCCGTCGCCCTGGCGGTCGCCAACGCCGCCGCGCAAGAGGGCCTGGCCAGGGTCCCGCTCGACGACCCCATCCAGCAGGTGCACCAGGCGATGTGGCGCCCGGAGTACCCGCGCCTCGAGATCAGGCCCCTCTGACCCTGCCCACGCAACACAGGAGATCCTCTCCGTCGGCTTCCCACGCCCCGGCTCACCCCCGGTCAGCTCCAGCTCGAACGGGGAGGGCTCGACGCCGAGGACGGGTCCGACACCGCGTACAGCTCCTAGGCCAACTGCTTCTCCTACCCCCATCGGCGCCTTGCCTCAGCCGGTTCCGAGTTCCCGCAGCCAGCCAAGCGACCTCGCCAGCGAGCGGTAGAGCGGATAGCCGCAGAGGACGCCAAGGCCGATGGCCACCATTGAGCCGACGGCGCCGAGGAAGTCCTGGACCCCCGCGAGGGCGTCCTTGCCGAGGTATTCGGTGACTCCGATGAGGCCGAGCGCCCCGGGGACCAGCAGCCAGAAGGCCGGCAGGAACGACACCAGCGCCGGCGGTCCCGACGGTCGCCGTTCCACCAGGTAGGCCACAGGGGTCATGACGATCGCTCCGACAAAGCCGCTCAGGTAGCCGCCCAAGGCCTGGTCGCCCAGGTACTGGCCAATCCAGGCGGCGTACAGCACCAGCAGGAGCCAACCGAGCGAGCCGCGGGGCGCGGAGAAGAACAGGTAGTTGCCCATTCCCACGAGCAGCACGCCTACCCAGGGCGCCCACCAGCCGAGCAGGTTCGCCGGGGCGTCGACGAGCGCGTCCACCGAGGGGAGGCCCACCACCTGGGCGGCGCCGACGATCCCAAACCCGAGCAGCAGAAGCTGCACCGTGCCGGCCACCAGCCGGCTGGCGCCAGTGATCATCTCGCCCGCCGAGAGCTCGACCACCGCCATCGTGAGCGCCGCGCCGGGAAGGAAGGTGACCAGCGGTGCGATCATCGCGCGCAGGTCCGCTTCCGCCCAGCCCTGGCCGGCGAGCAGGAAGGTGATCGCCGCAACCGCGAACGACGCCGCCACCGGCAGGATCATCTGGACGCTCCTCCAGCGACCACCGACGCGCTTGAACACCGCGACCAGCGCCCCGAACAGCGCCGCGAGGGCGAGATCGCCCCAGGTCGGCTGCAGGACCAGACAGATGCCGACCGTCAGCACGACGTGACCCAGGATCGTGACCGAGGCGCCGAAGCGAGGCCGCATGTCCACGATCTCCCGGACCCGGCGGCTGCCCTCCTCCGGGGACGGCTCCCCACGCTCAGCTGCCTTCAGCACCTCGAACAGCGCGGCCGTCTGGTCGAGCCGGAGCACCCCGCGAAGCTGGCGGGTCGGCTCCAGGGTCGCCGGACGCCCAGGCTCCAGCGCCAGGACCAGATAGGTCGGCAGCACGCTGACCCGCGCCTGGGGGGCACCATAAGCCGCCGCGACCCGGCGCAGGTACTCCTCGACCTCGTTGACCGCCTCCCCGGCGGCGGTGAGGGCGCTGCCCAGATACAGCAGGAACTGCTGCAGCTCGCGCAGCTCCCTCCCGCTCGCCCCGGCCAGCGGACCGCTTGGCGGCGGCGTCGTCTCTGGCATCTCCTCTGTCCGCCCTCGTGACCGTGTCAGCGCGCTGGCGGTGCTGGTGGTAGGGACCACCCCTCGCGCGCCAGCAGATTCTTGCACCTCGCTCACGCTCCTGATGGCCGGGTCACCTCCGGGAGCGGCTGCCGGGGCTTGCCATCCACCAGCTGAGCCCAGCCGGCGCCGTTCTCATCCGCTTCGGATGATGCTGCGGGCGGACCGCGGGCCAAAGAATGGCCACCGTCGCATGCCTGGCGTGCTCCCCCGCCTGCTCTGGCTGACTGGAGGTGGTCCTCGATGCGGACGTCCTGGATGCTGTCGCGGCCGAGCGTCTCCGCGACCAGGAACCCGCGGGTGGAAGCCGGCATGCCTGGTCGCCGGGCAAGGAGGGCATGGCTCCTGGCCGGGCTCGTGGTGAGCCTGGTCCTGGGGCTCACCGGTTGCGGTGCCGGCGGCGGAGACAACTCAGCGACCGGCCCCACCACCGAACGCTCCGGCACCCGCACCACGACCGAACGCTCCGGAACCGGCCCGACGACCGAACGCTCCGGCACCCGCACCGAGCCGAGCGGGACCGAGTCACCAAGCGAGCCGACCACCCAGCCGACGCAACCACCCCGGACCACCGCGGACGCGCCGACGTCGACCCGACCCCCCACCTCGGCCGAGCGTCCCAGCTCACAGACGACCGCCCCGGCAACGTCGGCGGAGGCGCCGACGCCAACCTCGGCCCCCACGACCTCGGCGGCGGGCACGCCAGCCGCGGCCGAGTCCGAGGGGCTGGGCGCCCTTGGCTGGATCCTGCTGCTCCTGCTGGTGGTCGCGCTGGCTGCCGGGTGGCTGGTGTGGAGGTCGCGCCGGAGGTCGGCCTGGGACGCTCAGACGGCCGCGCTTGAGGAGGACACCCGCACCGCCACTGGCACCCGGCTGCCGCCCGTCCTGACCGCAGAGGATGCGGGGCAGCGGGCCCTGTCATGGCCACCATTGCGGGCCGAGCTGGTCGACCTCATGCGCCGCTGGGACCTGCTGGCCGAGCGGGCACCCGACGACCAGCGACGGAACCGGACCGGACAGGTCCGCAACCTGCTCCAGGAGTTGGTCGCCGCCGTGGACGCCGAGAACGAAGCGCTGGCGACCGGGCGTGACTGGCGGCTCCTGCGGCCGCGGGTCGACCAGGCCGAGCGGGCGCTGTCGGCAGTGCTGGCCGGCGTACCGCAACCGGAGCCACCTGCCGGCGGGGAGCCCTGGCCGCCAGCGCCCGGCGGGTAACCACCCGGTGAGTACCGGGCTATTCGGCGAGTATGGGTCCGGCGGAGGTCTCGCGACCCTCCTGCGAAGGAGGTAGCTCCCCGGCCGCGGCCGACGGCGTGGCCGCCATCCCGAACAGACCCGCGTCGCGGAGCAGCCCGATGGTGCGAAGGGTCACGGCCGTGACCGGCGCCGCCAGGGTCGCACCGAGCACCCCGAACAGGAGGGTGCCGGCCGTCGTCACCAGCAGGACGACCAGCGGGTGCAGCCGCAGCGTCCTGCCGAAGGCCACCGGCTCCAACAGGTTCTGGAGGGTGTTGTTGGCCAGCAGGGTGATCGCCAGCATGGCCAGGGCGACACTCAGCCCCTTGGCGCCAAGGGCGATAACGACCGCGAAGGCGCCAGCGAAGAACGCCCCGAAGAACGGGATATAGCTGGTCGCAAACGTGACGATGGCGATCGGCCCGGCCAGCGGCACCCCGAGCAGGAGCGCCCCAAGCCCCACCACGAGGCCGTTCATCAGCCCGACGATGGTGAGCCCCAGAGCGTAGCCTCGGAACGAGTGGACAGTGTCCGCCACGATCTGGCCGCCCATCCCGTCCGGAAGCCCCAGCAGCGCGGCGATCTGGCTGGCCGTCCAGTCCACGACCAGCCGCCAGTCCTTCATCAGGAACAGCAGGATGAACAGGCCGGTGACAATCCCCACGATCAGCACGGTCACCGAGCCCAGCCCCGACAGCAGCCCCGACACCAGCGTCTGGACCAGCTCCCCCAGGGTCCTGATGGCCTGCTCGGCGTCCAGGTCCACGATCCCGGGCAGCGAGCCGGTCTCCTCCAGCCCGGCCGTGACCTGGGCCAGGATCTCGCGGCCCTGGCCGACCAGCCCGGCTACCACCATCCAGACGATCACCGAGACCACCCCGATGACCAGCAGGACCACTAGGGGTGCGCCCAGCCACCGAGGCAGACGCCAGCGTTCCAGCCGGTCGACCAGGGGCACGAAGATGGCCGCGAGGATGGCGGAGAAGACGAGCGGGATCACCAGGTCGCTGACCAGCCCGAGCAGCAGGAAGACGATCGCGAGGAGGACCGCGATTCCCACCAGCAGCCACGCGCCACGTCCGAGGGTCTGGAACCAGTCGGGAAGGTGCAGGCCCGGGACCCGGTCGACGGCAGGGATCCCGGGATCGTCCCAGTCGGCCGGACTTCCGTGCCCGGCCTCATCCATCAACGGGTGGCGGCGTAGTTTTGAAGGAACAGGGCCTCGGTCAGGGCCATGTTGGCGATCTCGTCGGGATGGACGCTCTCGTTGGGGGCGTGCATGAGGGTCAGGGGCTCTTCCACCCCCATGAGGATGATCTCGGCGTCGGGGTAGGTGTCGGCGAAGATGTTGCACAGTGGGATCGAGCCGCCCTGGCCGAGGGTGGACAGTGGGCGGCCGTAGGCCTCGGCCATCGCCGTTGCCAGCGCCTGGTAGGCAGGCCCGCCGGTCTTGGCCTGGAACGGCGCGCCGGATGCCTCCCGTTCGACCTCGACCCGGACCCCCCAGGGTGCCGCTGCCTCCAGGTGCGCGACCAGCGCGTCCTGGGCCCGGACGGGGTCCATTCCCGGTGGCACGCGCAGATTCAGCCGGGCCCTGGCGTGGGGCTGGATGGCCGCGGCCGAGCCGACCACCGGCGGGCAGTCGATGCCGAGCACGGTGACCGCGGGACGGGCCCAGACCATGTCCGAGACCGTGCCATCCCCCAGCAGCGAGACGCCGTCCAGCATGCAGGCGTCGGTGCGGAACTGTTCTGGGGGCCAGGCCACCCCGTCCCAGGTCTGGGTGTTGTCCAGCCCGGCGATGGTGGTGTTGCCGGCACCGTCGCGCAGGGTGGCGAGCAGGTGGATGAGCGCGGCCAGGGCGTCGGGGGCCGGCCCGCCGTACATGCCCGAGTGGACCTCGGAGGAGAGCGACTCGACGCTGACGACCACATTCGCCAGGCCGCGCAGGCTGACCGTGGCCGCGGGCAGGCCGACCTCGGCGTTGCCGGTGTCACAGACCAGGATCGCGTCGGCGGCCAGCAGGTCGGCGTGGGTGGGGACGAAGTCCTCCAGGCCGCCGGTGCCCTGCTCCTCGGAGCCCTCCACGATCAGCTTGAGGTTGACCGGCACCTCCTCGCCGAGGGCGCGCAGCGCCGTGAGGTGCATGAGGATGTTGCCTTTGCAGTCGGCGGCGCCCCGGCCGTACCAGCGACCGTCGACCTCGGTCAGCTGGAACGGCGGGGTCCGCCAGGCCTGCTCGTCCAGCGGCGGCTGCACGTCGTAGTGGGCATACAGCAGCACGGTTGGCCCAGCCGGGTCCGGGCCGGGCCGGGCGCCGTAGACGGCCTGGCTGCCGTCGGCGGTCCCCTCCAGCCGCAGGTCGGTGAAGCCGACCTCGGCGAAGCGGTCCAGGACCCACTGGGCCGCCCGGGCGCACTCTTCGGGTGGGAACTGGCGGGGGTCGGCGACCGACCTGATCGCCACCAGTTCGGCCAACTCGGTACGGGCTTGGCCCATCAGCCCAGCGATGCGGTCGCGCAGGTCCATTGGCTCACCCGCTCACCAGGTCGGCCGTTTTGAACTGGTCGGCGGTCTTGGTGAACTCGGACAGCTCATCGGGACAGTAGGTTTTGACCACCGCCAGCACGCCTTGGACCATGTTGCTGTCAGCGATGATCGGCCGGATGCCCGGACCGGCGGCGCCGTTGGTGGCCAGGCCGTACATGATGGCCTTCTTCAGGGCGAGGCTAGGGTCGGCGCAGACAACGCCGCCGTCATCGCCCAGGACGCGGACCACCTGGTCGGTGGACGGTGCGGGCAGCCCGGTCTGGCCGAGGGTGGCGATGAGCTGGTCGGCCTTCTGCTGGGCGGCCTGGGTCTCCTTGTTGGAGTTGAAGGCGATCAGCGCCACGATGAGCAGCACCACGAAGACCGCCCCGATCACGATGTACGTGGTCCGCCGTGTGCTCCCTGTGGTGTCGGTCGAGGTATTCATGCCACCGGCACCTCCCCGCTGTCCGCGAGCTTCCAGGAGGGCTTGCGGGCCCGGTAGAACAGGTACGGGACCAGCAGGCCAAGGCCGAGCGCGCCGCCGCCGACGATCAGCAGGTAGACACCGACGTTGCCCTCACCGAACTGGGACGGCGGCACAAAGCCGATCAGAAGGGCCGCCAGCGAGGCGGCAAAGCCGACCCCGCACAGCCCGACCAGCATCGGGGCACGGTAGCCGCGCGGGTGGTCGGGGTCGTTGCGGCGCAGCCGCACCGCGGCCACGAACATCAGCAGGTACATGATCAGATAGACCTGGGTGGTGATCACCGAGAAGATCCAGTAGGCGCTCGAGACATCGGGGATGAGCGCGTACCCAAGGGCGATGACGGTGGTGACCAGGCCCTGGGTGACCAGGATGTTCTGCTGGACCCCGTTCTTGTTGAGCCGCTGCAGGAACGGCGGCAGATACCCCTCCTGGCGGGAGATGAGCAGCAGGCCCTTGGACGGCCCGGCCAGCCAGGTCAGCATCCCACCAAGCGACGCTGCGACCAGCATGATGCCCAGGATCGGGGTCAGCCACTGGGTGCCGAAGTGGGCCAGGACCGCGTCGAAGGCCTGCATGATCCCGGCGGTCAGCGACAGCTGCTCAGCCGGCACGATCCAGGAGATCGCCAGCGCCGGCGGGATGAAGATCAACAGCACCAGCCCCATGGCCAGGAACATCGACTTGGGGAACTCCCCGCCCGGGTTGCGCAGCGAACCCACATGGACCGCGTTCATCTCCATGCCCGAATACGACAGGAAGTTGTTCACGATCAGGACCAGGCTGGCCAGCCCAGCCCATTCCGGCAGCCAGTGGCCGGCACCCATCGGCGCCGCCGAAGGGTTGCCCTGACCCAGGAACACCACCCCGAGGGTGACCAGCAGCACCCCTGGGATCAGGGTCCCGATGATCAGCCCGCCACTGGCCAACCCAGCGATCGACTTGGTCCCCTGGGAGGAGACATACACCCCCGACCAGTAGCAGATCATGATGACCGCCGCGGTCCACAGGCCGTTGGAGGCAAGGTCCGGATTGATCACGTAGGCCAGCGTGCTGGCCACGAACCCGAGCAGGCTCGGGTAATAGAAGATGGTCATGGCGAACTGGCACCAGACGGCCAGGAACCCCATCGGCTTGGAGATCCCCCGAGCGACCCAGTTGTAGACCCCGCCTTCCCAGCCCGAGGCCAGCTCGGCCGAGACCAGCGCGGTCGGCAACAAGAACACCAGCGCCGGGACCAGGTACAGGAACACACACGCCAGCCCGTACAACGCCATCGTCGGTGAGGGGCGCAGGCTGGCCACCGAACTGGTGGTCATCAACGCCAGCGCCACCCATGAGATGTACGCCCTGGCCGGTACCCGGGCCCTGGCCGCCGGCGCTGCCGCCGGCTCGCTCGCCGTGGGACCGTCCGCCGCAGGATCGACCGTGCTCACGATGCCTCCTCCGGTGAGACTCTCCGAGCAATCAGGCCGATGATGAGGCCCACGGCAACCACCGATCCTCATCCGTTTCGGGTGATCTCAACTGCCTGCGCGCCCGCAACCTGGTGTTCGCCATCCCCCGTTCACCACTGCTACCTCGACAGTTCACGCTGTGGTCGAGCCCAGCCCGCTCTGGCCGCCAATGGGCCGGACAGGTCCGCAGGACCGGGCGCCGGTGTTGAAATTGTTGGCCTGGAGAAATCACCCGCCCCGGATGAGGTCGGCCCTCTCCAGGTCCGTGGACACTCGACCGCAGCCGGCGACCCGGGCCGACCTGAGCCCGGACGCGCGTGCGGCGCTGGTTCGAGTGCCGGGACCAGGGATCCACACGATGACGCTCTAGGTGAGGAGGGGGCACATGTCGGCGCTGGATGCCCTGACTCAGCATCGTCCGGCCGGCACGATCAGCGGCTGATGGCCGACGTCAGCCCGACAGCAGCGGCCGGCCGCACGGCGGGGCTCGGGGTGCTGTTGGCGGCGTGTGTGTCGGCGCTGGTCGTCAACGCGAACACCTCCGCGGTCACGATCCTGCTCCCGGCGATCGGCGACGACCTGGGAATACCTGTCGCGGACCTGCAGTGGGCGGTGACGGGCTACCTGCTCGTCGGCGCCGCCGTGATCGTGACCTCGGGAGCGCTTGGAGACATCCTCGGCCGCCGGCGGGTGTTCCTGGCCGGCCTTGGCTTGTTTGTCGTCTCCTGTGCGCTGATCGCACTGTCCAGGAGCGGTGGCGGCGTGATCGTGGGGCGCATGATCCAGGGAGCGGCGGGCGCGACCATCCTCGCCTGTGGCATGAGCCTGCTGTCGGTCGACTCGTCGGGTGCCGGGCAGATGCGGGCGATCACGCTGTGGGGCGCCGCGTCGGCGGCGGGTGCCGCCTTGGGCCCGCTCGTCGGCGGCGTGCTGGTCGACGCCACCGGGTGGCAGGGGCTGTTCTGGATCGACGCGGCCATCGCCGCCGCCTGCATCCCGCTGACATTGTTCGCCGTCAAGGAATCGCGCGATCCGGACCGTCCGCGCTCGATCGACTTCGCCGGGACGCTGCTGATCGCGGTCATCCTCGTCCCGCTCGTGCTCGCCCTTAGCGAGGGAGCAGATTGGGGCTGGACCTCGACGGCGACGATCGGCTGCCTGGTGATCTCGGTCCTGGGTGCGATCGGGTTCGTGGCGGTCGAGCGGAGGGTCACCGCGCCGCTCGTCGACCTGCGGCTGCTTCGTAACCCGGTGCTGGTTGGCGCGACGCTGGCGATCCTGCTCGTCGCGGGCGCGATCAACGCCCTCATGTACCTTCTCAGCCTGTACTTCCAGGATCCCGCGGCGTTCGGGCTGAGCGCGCTGGAGGCCGGTCTGGCGACGCTTCCCGCGGCCGCGGCGATGATCGCGGTCACCCCGCTGATCACGCCCTTGGCCGTGAAGATCGGGCCGCGCAGGGCGGTCGCGTTCGGGTTCGCGCTGGCTGCGATCGGCTTCGCCGTCCTGGCGTTCGTCACCTCCTCGTGGACCTACGCCGCCTTCGTGGCGCCGCTGATCGCGATCGCCGTGGGACTTGGGCTCGCGAACGGCCCGGCGTCGTCGGCCTCTACCTCGTCGGTCTCGCCCGACGAGGTCGGGCAGGCCTCCGGTATCTCGAACATGGCCCGCTACATCGGCGGGTCGTTGGCGGTGGCGGCCGCCGCGACGGTCTCCACCGCGGTCACCAACAACCATCGCGAGGCGGGTGCCTCGGCGGCCGACGCGCTCGCCGCCGGCCTCTCTCGCGCGGCGCTGCTGCTGGCGATCATGTCCGCCGCCGGCGTCGCGCTGGCGGTGCTGATGCGGCGCTATCGCGCCGCGCGACCGCGCGCGATCGACCGCGCCGCGGCTGCGGCGGTGACCACCCACACCATCCCAATCGAGCCGGTGACCGGCTCCTGAGCGGCTCGTACGCCGACCGGGAGAGGAGCTCTGGACAATGACCCGGCCCTTCACCAGCGAGGTCCTCACCCGAAGGATGGAGCGGGCCACCGCACAGGCGGCACAGGCGGGGCTGACCGGCCTGCTGGTGAACCCGGGCCCCGATCTCCTGTACTTCACCGGCTACCAGCCGGTTGCGATCACCGAGCGGATCACCATGCTGGTGCTGCAGGGCTCGCGCGATCCGGCCATGATCGTCCCGGTCCTGGAGCGACCAGACGCCGAGGAATCCCCGGGCGCGGCCGCGCTCGCTCTCACGGACTGGGCCGACGGCAGCGACCCGTACGCCGCCACCGCGGGACTGCTCGACCCGGGCGGCCGCTACGCGATCTCTGACTCGGCCTGGGCGATGCACCTGCTCGGCCTGCAGCAGGCGGTGCCCGAGTCCAGGTATGTGTCGATGACGAGCGCCCTGCCGATGCTCCGGGCCGTCAAGGACGCCGAGGAGCTCGAGCGGCTCGCCGCCGCCGGCGCGTCGGCGGACAAGAGCTTCGAGCAGATCCTGGGGGTGCGGTTCGCGGGTCGCCGCGAGCGCGACATCGGCGCCGAGCTCGCCCGGTTCCTCCGCGACCACGGGCACTCGGAGGTCGACTTCACCGTGGTCGGCTCGGGCCCCAACGGCGCCAACCCCCACCACGAGATGAGCGACCGGACCATCGAGGAGGGCGACATGGTCGTCCTCGACTTCGGTGGCCTCCAGGACGGCTACGGATCCGACACCACCCGGACCGTGCACGTTGGTGAGCCGACCGACGAGGAAAGCGAGGTGTTCGAGATCGTCCGCCGCGCCCAGCAGGCGGCCTTCGAGGCGGTCCGTCCCGGGGCCGCCTGCCAGGAGATCGACCGGGTGGCGCGGAAGGTGATCGACGACGCCGGCTACGGCGCGTACTTCATTCACCGCACCGGGCACGGGATCGGCCTGACCACCCACGAACCCCCGTACATGGTCGAAGGCGAGACGCACCAGCTGGAACCCGGCATGTGCTTCTCGATCGAGCCCGGCATCTACCTCCCCGGCCGGTTCGGCGTCCGCATCGAGGACATCGTCACGGTGACCGAGGACGCCGGTCGGCGCCTGAACAACACCAGCCATGAACTGCACATCGTCTCCTGACGCGCCGGCCTCAGGTTGCCGGTTCGGACGCGAACAGGGTCAGCCCCAGCCGGCGGGACAAGAACCTGGCCGCGAGCTGGCCCTTGACGCTGTTGCCGAAGCTGTCCAGCGGCGGAGCGAAGGTGGCCAGCGCCCCCTTGCCCGGGGACACCACCACGATCCCGCCTCCGATGCCGCTCTTGCCCGGCACGCCGACGTCGTACAGCCAGTCGCCGGAGGTCTCGTACAGGCCGGCGGTGGTCATCACGGCCAGGGTGAAATGGCAGACCGCCGCGTCCACCACCCGCTCGCCGGTGCGCGGGTTGACCCCACCGTTGGCAAGGGTGGCGCCCATCACCGCCAGCTCGGTCACGCTCACCCGCAGGCAGCTCTGGCGGGTGTACAGGTCGACGGCCTCGGCCGGATCGCACCCGAGGCGGCTGTAGGTCTCGAGGAGGTTGGTCAGAGCGCGGTTACGGTGGTTGGTCGCCGAGGCCGAGGCGTAGACCTCCTCGTCCAGCAGCAGCGCCCGGCCCGCGAACCGCGACAGCCCGTCACTGATGAACCCCCACCGCTCGTCCCGGCTGCCGCCGGGGGCCATGCTGGCGGTGGCGATCGCCCCGGCGTTGACCATCGGGTTGGTCCGGCCGTCAGGGCCGCGCTCCACGGCCGCGAGCGAGTTGAAGGGCAGCCCGGTGGCGTTCGCCCCGAGGCGGTCTCTGGCCTCCTCGGGGCCCAGAGCCTGGCAGATCAGGGCGAAGACGAACGGCTTGGCCACGCTCATGATGGTGAACCCATGATCGGCGTCCCCGGTCGCGTACACCCCGCCTCTGGTCCCGACCGCGCAGATGCCGAACAGGTCGGCCGGCACCCGGGCCAGGGCCGGGTAGACCCGCGAGCGCTCGCCCCCGGCAGCCGCCCGGTAGCGCTCGTAGGCCTCGTCGACCGCGCCCCGCACCTGCTCGGGCGAGGGGAGCTGGCCGGTCGAGACGTAGGGGGCGTCGTCGTGCTGGAGGGGTCCCATCGATCACTCCATCGCGAGCCTGATCATCGTGGGCCTGATTCCACACCGCTCGCCGTCCCGGTTCAATTTCGAGGGGAGGACACCCAGTGCGAAAGTCCGCCTACATTCTGTCGATCGTGATCGGCTCGCTCCTGATCATCGGTGGGGTTGCCACCTGGATCCTGGTCAGCACCACCCTGGCCGATCAGAAGATCGTCGTGTCCGACGACGCCTCCTGCCTGGCCGGCGACGAGGTCGACGGGCCGTTCAGCGCCTACTGCCAGGCCAGGGTCATCGACAAGCACGCCCTTGCGGCGACCGGCGGCCTACGGTACGCCGAGCTGGACCAGGACGATCCCAAGCGCGAGACGGCGATGACCGCCTCGTTCCTGCAGGCCTCCCTGTTCACCTCGGTGGTGGCCTATGGGGTGGCGGCCATGGCGATCGCGATCGGGGTGTTGTTCATCCTGATCGGCCTTGGGATCAGGGACGTCGCCAGACAGATCAGGGAGGTCGCCAGCCGCACCCCTGCGACCACCTGAGATCGGCCGGACATCCGGTTGGTTCTGGCCACCAGGCGGGCCTGGACGGGCCCGGGAGCGTCTACCCGCGATGGGTCGGCAGGCCTGGTCCTGGCGTGGCGGTCTGCTGTTCGAGCCAGCTGGTGAGGTCGTCGGGGCCGATGGGTCGGCTGATGTGGTAGCCCTGGACGGCGTGGCAGCCGAGCAGGTCGAGTTGTTGGAGGGTGAGGGCGTTCTCGACGCCTTCGGCGACGACCCGGAGGCCGAGGTTGCGACCCAGGTCGATGGTGGAGTGGACGATCACCGCGTCGCTGGAGCTCTGGAGCATCTGGGAGACAAAGGACCGGTCGACCTTGAGCTCGTGCACCGGCAGATGCTTGAGGTAGGCCATGGAGGAGTAGCCGGTGCCGAAGTCGTCGATCGACAGCTGGATGCCCATGGTGTTGAGCCGGGTGAGGATGTCCAGGGCGTGGACCGGGTCGGCCATGATGGTGCTCTCGGTGAGCTCGATCACCAGCAGCTCGGCGGGGAGCTGGTGGCGGTCCAGCAGGGCCGCCACCTCGTCGGGAAACTGGAGGTCCAGCAGGCGCCGCGCGGAAACGTTGACCGCGACCGACAGCTCGTGGCCGGCGTCGGACCATTGGCGACCCTGGCGCAGGGCCTCGTCGAGGACGTAGTGGGTGAGGGGGCCGATGAGCCCGGTGCGTTCGGCCAGGGGAATGAACTCGTCCGGCGGGACCAGGCCATGCTCGGGGTGCTGCCAGCGGGCCAGCGCCTCGACACCCAGGAGCTGGCCGGTGTGGGCGTCCACCTTGGGCTGATAGTGCAGCAGCAGCTGCCGCTGCTCGAGGGCTCGCCGCAGCTCGCCCAGCAGGGCCAGCCGCCGGGGGCTGTGCTGATCCTGCTTGGAGTCGAACAGCACGAACCCGGCGTGGGTCTCCTTGGCGGTGTACATGGCGATGTCGGCCCGCTGCAGCAGTTCCTCGGGGTCGGTGCCGTGGTCGGGGTAGATGGCCACCCCGATGCTGGCTTCGACGTCGACCGACAACCCTTCCAGCAGGAACGGCTCCTCCAGGCTGGCCATGAGCTTCTTGGCCACGGTCATGGCGCCGTCGCGGGTCTCGATGCGCGGGAGCAGGACCGCGAACTCGTCGCCGCCGAGGCGGGCCACGGTGTCGACCTTGCGCAGGGCGGCCTGGAGTCGCTGGCCGACCTGGACCAGCAGCTGGTCGCCGTAGTGGTGGCCGAGGGTGTCGTTGACCTCCTTGAACCGGTCCAGGTCGATCAGAGCCAGGGCGGCCGGAACCAGCCCGCGGTCGGCTTCGCGCATCGCCTGGCCGGTGCGGTCATATAACAAGGTCCGGTTGGGCAAGCCGGTGAGCGCATCGGTGAGAGCCTGGTGCTTGATGCGGCGTTGGTAGCCGACCAGCAGCGCCCAGCAGCATCCCCAGTCCCAGGGTGAACACGACCGGGACGGCCTGCAGCTGGGCCCGGCCCAGCTGCTGCTGGGCGGCCACGCTCCTCGCCGCTTGTTCCTGCTCGTCCTGGGCGCCATCCTCCAGCCCCTCGGCCAACTCGGCGGCCGCTGGCTCCACGACCTGCACCTCAAGCCGATGCGCGCGCGTAGGGCGGCCGGCGGCGACGGCTGCCAGCAACTGGCTGGTCGCCTGCCGGTAGCGCTCCAGGTCGGTGCCGACCTGGAGCGCGAACCTGACGTCGTCGGGATCGGCATGCTGGGCGATGTACTCAATGGCGTCCCGGAGCGCTTGGGTTGACTCCGCCAGATCGGCCCTGGCCCCAGGCTGTCCATGCTCCGCGGCGGCATGGAGGGCGACCTCGGCTTGGGCCAGCTCCACCCGGGCGTTCTGCCACACGTCCTGCTCGGTGGTGTCACGGTTGACCTGCCGGGCGGCGGCGTTGCTGCGGACGGCTCCCCACAGGCTGAACCCGGCCAGCACCACCAGCACCAGCGCAAGCCCGACGGTGGCCAGCCGGCTGCGATACCGACCCGACCACCGCTGCAGAACTCCCAACGAGTTCGTCAACGATCCCTCCGGCCCTCCGTCAAGTGCGCCGGTGTTGCGGGCACCTTGCAGCGAACCGAGGCGCACCACCACCCGTATTCATGTCGGGTGAGCCGGGCAAGGACCTGAGCAAGACGCCAAGCCAAGCACGCCGGCGTCACCGCCCTGTGGCTGGACTCCTCAACCCCCTGAACCGCCAGCCGCTATTCGAAGACCACATAGGGTGAGGTGGGACGGAGCTCGTAGACGCACTCGTCCTCAGTGCAGCCGATCAGGTCCCAGGTCCCGTCTTCGTCCGTACCGACCTCGAAGCAACCGGCGCACCAAACGTCATTGTCTCGGGCCCTGGCCGGCTGACGCAGGTCGGCCCGTGGCTGGGTTACCCGTCGCGTGGCGCGGGTGGCTGGAGCAGCCATCGGACGCCGAGCGACCCGACGCAACGCACGTGGCTCCCGCTCCAGCGACCCTCGAAGACCTGGGCTCAGGTTCGCCTTGCAGTGCGGGCACCCGATAGCGTCGGGATTGATGGTCTCCTTGCAGAACGGGCAGACGCCGCCATGGTCGGGCTTCGTCGGCACGATATCGGAGAGGCAGTGCTTGCACCGGAGTGCGGTCGCCTTGACCTCTTCCTTGCAGAACGGGCACTCACGCGTTTCCGAAGCTTGCGGTGCCATCGCACCCCCCCGTCTCCCCGCTGACCAGCCTGAAGCGGACGAAGAATAACACTTCGTGCGAAGTCGAGCGTCGCACTAACCGCTGCCGGGGCGGTCCCCGGCGGGTTGTCGGGGGAGGATGGCCTGGCTGCTGTCGGGGTCGAACCAGTACAGCGCCGAGGTGTCCACGGCCAGGTCGATGGTGCGGCCGGGTCGGACGCTGGTGTGGGGGTTGACGCTGGCGGTCCAGAGGCTCTCCCCCTCGCCGACCAGGCCGCCGGTCCGCAGCTGTTCCTGCGCGGCCGGTTGGTTGGCGCTCGAGTCGAACTGGGCGACCATCACCTCGTGCTCCACCGGCGGCATGTTGACCGCAAAGATCACGTCGACCTCCGAGCCCAGCCGCTCGGTCACCCTTGCCTCGGCCCTGATCCTTGGCCATTCCGGCGGCGCGAACGTCGCATCCTCAAAGGAGGTGGGGCGGATGCCCAGGATCACCTGCCGGTCCAGGAACCGCTCCAGCCCCGGATGCTCGGCGATGGCCCCCTCGGGGACGGGGACCCGGTGGTCGGCGAACACCACCGCCACGCCCCCGCCGTCGTCGCGGACCAGCCGGCCCTCGGCCAGGTTCATCGCCGGCGACCCGATGAAGGTGGCCACAAACAGGTTGGCGGGGGCGTCGAACAGGTTCTGCGGCTCATCCACCTGCATCAGCTGACCATCCTTGAGCACCGCGACCTGCGTCCCCAGAGTCATCGCCTCGATCTGGTCGTGGGTCACATAGATCGTCGTCGCGCCGAGGCGGTCGTGCAGGGCGGCCAGCTGCGCCCGTGTCGACACCCGCAGCTTGGCATCCAGATTGCTGAGGGGCTCGTCCATAAGGAACACCTGCGGGTCCCGCACGATCGCCCGGCCCATCGCCACCCGCTGGCGCTGCCCCCCCGACAGGGCCGCCGGCTTGCGCTCCAGGAACGCCTCAAGGCCCAGGATCCTGGCGGTCTCGGCCACCCGGCGGGTCTGCTCCGGCTTGGGGATCTTGTGCAACTCCAGCCCAAATGACAGGTTCTCCTTCACGGTCATGTGGGGGTACAGGGCGTAGTTCTGGAAGACCATGGCGATGTCGCGGTCCTTGGAGGGCACGTCGTTGACCACCCGGCCGTCGATGCGGATCTTGCCCTCGGTGACGCTCTCCAGCCCGGCCACCATCCGCAACGCTGTGGACTTGCCGGAGCCCGACGGCCCGACCAGGACCATGAAGCTGCCGTCGGGGATGTCGAGCGTCAGGTCGTTAACGGCCGGCGGTGCCCCCGGGTAGACCTTGGTGACGTGGTCCAGTTCAATGCGCGCCATGTTGGGCCTCCTGTCGCGCCGAAACTCGCCGTTGGCAGCCTGTCCGGCACGGAGCACCCCGTCAAGCGGTGCCCGAGAGTGTGGCCGCGGGATCGCCAGGTGGCACGCGGGCCATGCCATGCTTGTGGGGTGCCGGCCGGTCGCGGATCATGCCGGCTGACCCTGGCAAGGAGGCGCCGTGGCGGACCAGGCGATCGGAACAGCAACCCACGTGCGCGACGGCCGCCACTGGCTGCGCGTCTTCGTCGTCGGCCTGCTGCTGTGGGTCGCCAGCGTGGTGGTCACCTTCGCGACCGCCAACACCAACCTGGTACCCACCGTGATCCTGCTCGGCAGCTTCCTGGTGCCGGTCACCTTCGTGGTGTACGCCTTCGAGCGGCACGCCGACCAGGTCGTGACCGCCCAGCGAATCTTCACCGCCTTCGTCTACGGCGGGGTGCTGGGCGTGCTCGGGGCTTCGGTGCTGGAGGCGGCCTTCCTCAAGCAGCCGTCGGTGGCCACCTACCTCGGTGTCGGGCTGATCGAGGAGGCGGTCAAGTTGGCCGCCCTGTGGCTGCTGGCCTTGCGGCTGCCCCGCTACACCATGCGCGACGGGATCGTGCTCGGGGCGGCGGTCGGGTTCGGCTTCGCCGCCTTCGAGAGCGCCGGCTACGCCTTCAACGCCCTGTTCACCGAGAAGGGGTTGTCGCTGCAGAACCTGGTCGAGACCGAGGTCCTGCGCGGGCTGCTGACCCCGCTCGGCCATGGGCTGTGGACCGCCATCCTCGGCGGGGTGCTGTTCCACACCGCCGCCGAGGGCGGCCGGCTGCGGCTGTCGGGCGCGCTGGTCGGCTGGTACCTAGTGGTGGCAGCGTTGCACGCGCTGTGGGACGCCTCCCGACCGATCGCAGTGTGGCTGACGCTGCTGCTCACCGCCACCCAGGTGCAGTGGGCGCTGATCCGAACGGGCCGGATGCCGCAGCCGACCCAGGCCCAGGTCCACACCTTCAGCACCCTCAACATGGCGGTGCTGCTGCTTGACGCGCTTCTCGGCGTGGCGATCCTGCGCGGCCGCTGGCGGCAGGCGCTGGCCCTGGAGCACGCCCCGCCGGCCCCCCGGCCACCCCTCCACTCCTGAAGCGGCCAAGCCCCCCTACGGAGAAGAGGTGTCGTGATCCCGGTTCTGGTGGCGTTTGGATCATTCCTCACCACCCTGGCCGGGGGCTTTGCCGCCTTGCGGTTCCACGACCAGCAGCATCTCATCCTTGGGCTCGCCGCAGGGTTGATGCTCGGTGTCGTCGGCTTCGACCTGGTACCCGAAGCCCTCGCCCAGCAGCCCGGCCAGCTGTTCGGCGTTCCCTTGGCCATGCTCGCCGCGGTCCTCGGCTTCCTGAGCTTGCACATCGTCGAGCGCTCGGTGGCGATCCACCGCGGTCACGAAGGTGAGCAAGGAGAGTACGCAGGCCACCTTCACGCCCCCGGGCTGGGCATCTTTGCCGCGTCCGCGCTGGTCGGGCACAGCCTGCTGGACGGCGTGGCCATCGGGGCCGGGTTCCAGGCCGGCAGCACCGTCGGGGTCGTGGTGGCGATCGCCGTGCTCAGCCATGACTTCGCCGACGGGTTCAACACCTACACCATCACCTCGCTGTACGGGAACGACCGCCGACGCGCGTTGATCCTGCTCGGCGCCGACGCCCTCGCCCCCGTGACGGGTGCTGCCATCACGCTCGTCTTCACCATCCCGCCGCCGGTCCTTGGGCTCTACCTCGGGTTTCTCGCCGGCGTCCTCCTCTACCTGGCCACCTCCGACATCCTTCCCGAAGCCCACGCCCATCACCCAACCCGCCTCACCTTGGCCTGCACGATCGTCGGCGTCGGCTTCATGTGGCTGGTCATCGGCCTCGCCAGCTGACTCCGCTGCCGGGTAGCGGCGAGGACGGCCGCTGTCTGGTGGTATGAAGACGATGATGAAGTTCGCGATCAGCTACAACACGGCCTACTACGGCGTCGACCCGGACAAGATCGTCGCCCACGCCCAACACGCCGAGGCTTGCGGCTTCGAAGCGCTGTACCTGCCGGAACACATCGTGCTCTATCCGGGCGCGAGGGTCGGGCGGATGCGGCTGCTGACCGTTGGAGTCGGCACGCTGCCGGGCGAGGCCCGCGCGGTGGGGTTACCTTCGGCACACGTGGCCGCCGCGCCGACGAGGCAATCGACGTGCTGCGGCTGCTGTGGGCTGGTGGCGAAGACGGCGTCAGCTTCGAGATGGAGTCACCCGGCTACCGATCCATATCGGCGGGTCGAGTCGGGCGGCCGCTCGTCGCGCCGGCCGGCGTGGTGACGGCTACTTTCCTGGCGGTGCGCTCAGTCCCGTCGAACGGGGCCTGCAGATGGACCTCGCCCGGTCGACCGCCGTCGAGGCGGGCCGTGACCCCGAAGCGCTGGAGTACACGCGCTGGGGATCGATTGGCATGCCCATCGAACGGGTGAAGGCGTTCGCCGCACAAGGCGTGACCCGCGTCGTCGTTGCCGCCATCGGCACCGACCCCGACGAGCAACGCGAGGAGCTGTCCGCGTTCGCCCAGCGGTTCGGCCTCCTCGACCGCCTGTCCTGACTCCCGTCATCCGCGCTCTCCAGGGCCCGGTGGGAGATGGCCAAGCTCCTCGAGCCGTGGAATGACCACGTCGCGCACGGCCGGGGCAAGCAGTACGTCCGCCCGCTCCGGCCACCAGCTCTCCACCGCGGCAACAACACGCAGCGTTGCGTTCAGTCTAGGGCGCTCCCAAAGCTGTCGCCGGATTCGGTGGAGCCGCCAACCCCCGGGCTGTTTTGGGTGAACAGTTGGCCAGCGGGACCAGGGAGTCCGGTGGACGAGCCGTACTGGACGTTGACCGCTCCGGCGTCGGTGGCGGCGCCGACGTCTTCGCCGGCGGCCCCGATGGCCAGGTCGGCGAAGCCGTCGCCGTTGAAGTTGTTGAAGAAGATCCCTCGGGCCAGGGCGACGCCGAACAGGTCGCCCGGCTCTGCGGTCCCGACCACCCCCGGGCTGTCCTGGGTGAGGGTCTGGTTGCGGCCCACCAGCC
>DATENJ010000214.1:0-4159 GCA_035275125.1 Actinomycetes bacterium
CGGTCCCCGGCGGCGACGTCGACCCCGGCCTGGGCGTAGGTCAGTGGCTGGCGGTCCATCTAGCGCCGGGGGGCCAGGCCCTCGAGCAGCTCCTTGCCCTGGACCTGGGCCTCAACGGGGATCGGGTAGTTCCCCGTGAAACAGGCCGTGCAGAGCCCGCCCGGCCCCTCGTCCGGGGGGGCGGCGGTCTCGGTCAGGGCCTCGAGCGACAGGTAGCCGAGCGAGTCGGCGCCGACGTAGCTGGCCACCTCGTCGGTGAGCAGGTCGCTGGCGACCAGCTCGGCCCGGGTGGGCATGTCGATGCCGTAGAAGCAGGGCCAGCGCACCGGGGGCGAGGTGATGCGGACGTGGATCTCGCGGGCGCCGGCCTCCCGCAGCATGGTGACGATCGCCTTGGTGGTGTTGCCGCGGATGATCGAGTCGTCGACAACGACCAGCCGCAGCCCCCGGATCGCCTCCCGGAGCGGGTTGAGCTTGATCCGGATGCCGAGCTGGCGCATGGTCTGGCTCGGCTGGATGAAGGTGCGGCCGACGTAGCGGTTCTTCATCAGCCCCTCGCCGAAGGGGACGCCGCTGGCCTCGGCGTAGCCGGCGGCGGCGCTCCAGGCCGTGTCCGGCACGGGGATGACCAGGTCGGCGTCGACCGGCGCCTCGACGGCCAGGGCGGCGCCGAGGGCGCGGCGGACCTGGTGGACGCTCTGGCCGCCAAGGGTGGAGTCGGCCCTGGCCAGGTAGACGTGCTCGAACACGCACAGCCGCGGCTCGGGCGGGGCGAAGCGCCGGGTCCGCAGCCCGTGGCTGTCGATGGCCACCACCTCGCCCGGCTCGACCTCGCGGACGAGGGTGGCTCCGACGATGTCGAGGGCCGCCGTCTCCGACGCGACCACCCAGCCCCCGGGCAGCTTGCCGATGCACAGCGGCCGGACCCCGTGCCGGTCGCGCACCCCGTAGAGGGTCCGCTCGTCCATGATGACCAGCGAGAACGCCCCCTCGAGGCGGGGCATGGTGCGGACGATGGCCTCCTCCAGCGACAGGTCGGCCTCGCGGGCCAGCAGCTCGGCCAGGACGTCGGTGTCGCTGCTGGGCCGGACCTCGCGGCCAGGGGCCCCGGCCCCGGAGCCACCGGCGGCCAGCGACTCGGCCAGGACGGCCGTGTTGGTGAGGTTGCCGTTGTGGGCCAGCGCGATCCCGCCCCCGGCGGCGTTGGTCTTGAACGTCGGCTGGGCGTTCTCCCAGCGGGAGCCGCCGGTGGTCGAGTAGCGGGTGTGGCCGATCGCCAGGTGCCCCTGGAGGGTGGCGAGGGTCGGCTCGTCGAAGACCTGGCTGACCAGGCCCATCTCCTTGTAGACGAGCACCCCGCGGCCGTCGGCGACGGCCATGCCGGCCGACTCCTGACCACGGTGCTGGAGGGCGTAGAGCCCGTAGAAGACGAGGTTGGCGACCTGCTCCCCCGGAGCCCAGACTCCGAAGACCCCGCACGCCTCGCGTGGATGGTCGGCGTCGAGCATGTTCCTCCTGGCCGGGCGGCCCAGACGCGGTGTGGGGAAGCCAGCCGATCGTAGCACCCGATCCCGACGGGCCGGGGGATGCTCAGATGTGCCGGTTGCCCGGCTTCTCGTGACGGTGGTAAGAAACGCAGGTTGTAGAGAACCCGCTGCCCCAGGTAGATTCCTATTTGCTCCCCCATGTGTGACCGTATGACCGAGCCCGCCCGTCCCTTCCCCGGGGCCGTTCTATGAGCAGGAATGCCGTGCGCCTTCGGGCACGCAGACCGCCGGCCGCCGCGGTGACGAGCACCCATCTGCCTCGAGTCCATCTCCCAGGCAACGACGCAGAGGTCAGCACATGATCCGAAACATGCAGATCCGGTCCAAGCTGATCGCGGTGCTGGTCATCCCGCTGGTCGCCCTGACCGTGCTGGCCGCCCTCGGGATCGCGGCCAACGTGGCCCGCGGCGTGCAGGCCGACCGGGTCAATGACCAGACGGCCTTCGCCGTCAGCCTCTCGACCCTCGTGCACGAGCTCCAGCGGGAGCGGGACCTGTCGGCCGGCTGGGTCGGCAGCGGCCGCGACGCCGGGTACGGCGGCGTGGTCACCCAGCTGGTGGCCGTCAACGGGGCGCTGCAGACCTTCCGCAAGGACGTGGAGGGGCTCGACAACGACGGCTCGGCGTTCCGGCGGCGCGTCGACGCCGCCGTGGCCGAGCTCAACCAGCTCGACCAGCAGCGCGACCAGATCGAGAACAACCCTGGGACCACGGTGCAGCGGACGCTCGACTATTACTCGGGCGTGATCGGCAACCTGCTCGCCGTCAACCTCGAGATCGCCAGCCAGACCGACGACCGGGAGCTGATCCAGAACGTCGGCACCTTCGTCTCGCTGGCCAGGCTCAAGGAGGCGACCAGCCTCGAGCGTGGGCGCCTTTACGCGGTCGCCTCGGCGGGGCGGTTCGACACCGGCGACTTCCGCGCGCTGGCCCCGATCGTCGGCGCCCAGGAGGCCTGGAAGACCCAGTTCGAGGCCACGGCATCGCCCGAGCAGCAGGCCTTCTTCCAGCGGACCCTGCAGAGCCCCGACATCGACCGGGTCGACGAGCTCCGCGACAAGGTGCTCGGCGGCGACCCCAGCAAGCCGGTCCAGCTCGACGCAACGCAGTGGTTCACCTACATGACGGCCAAGCTCGACCTGCTGCGGACGATCGAGCGCCGGCTGGCCGACGACGTCTCCGCGGCCAGCCGCGACGCCCAGTCCACCGCCCGCCGCCAGGCCCTGCTCTACACGATCCTGCTGACCCTGGTGCTCTGGATCACGGTCGGGCTGTCACTGTGGCTGATCCGCTCCATCGTGGGGCCGTTGCGGACGCTCACCCGCAGCGCCAACGAGGTCGCCGACGAGCGGCTGCCCGGCCTGGTCGACCGGCTCCAGCACACCAAGGACCCCCGCGACCTCGACGTCGTCCCCGAACCGGTCCCGGTGAAGTCCAACGACGAGATCGGCCAGGTGTCGGCCGCCTTCAACTCGGTCCACCGGGTGGCCATCCAGGTCGCCACCGAGCAGGCCGCGCTGCGCAAGTCGATCGGCGACATGTTCCTCAACCTGGCCCGCCGCAGCCAGAGCCTGATCGACCGCCAGCTGGAGCTGATCGACGACCTGGAGCGCACCGAGGCCGACCCCGACGCGCTCGACAACCTCTTCAAGCTCGACCACCTGGCGACCCGCATGCGGCGCAACGCCGAGGACCTGATCGTGCTCTCGGGGGCCGAGCCGGCCCGCCGCTGGAGCCAGCCGGTGGCGCTGGTCGACGTGGTCAGGGCAGCCCTTGCCGAGGTCGAGGACTACAACCGGGTCGAGCTGCTACCGATTGACGACATCGGGGTCGCCGGCCAGTCGGTCAGCGACGTCGTCCACCTGCTGGCCGAGCTGATCGAGAACGCCACCTCGTTCTCGCCTCCCGGGACCAAGGTGCAGGTCGCCGGCCAGCAGGTCAGCAACGGCTACGTGCTCGAGATCGAGGACCGCGGCCTCGGCATGAGCGACGACGAGCTGGTCGAGGCCAACGAGCGGCTGGCCAACCCGCCGATGGTCGACTTCGCCCTCTCGCGCATGCTCGGGCTGTACGTGGTCGCCCGGCTGGCCCAGCGCTACAACATCAAGGTGCAGCTCCGGCACTCCTGGTACGGGGGCATCACCGCGCTGGTGCTGCTGCCGCCGACGGTGGCGGTCCGGGCGCCCATGCCCGAGGCGATCGAGGCGCCTGCCCGGCGAGGCCCGGCCGAGCTGGTCCCCTCCGCCAGGCCGGTCGAGCCCGTGGCCGAGGAGGGCGGCGAGCACCTCCCGATCTTCGAGGCGGCCAGGTCTGACTGGTTCGAGGACAGCGTCAGGGCCGACCACCTGCCCCTGCGCCGCCACGCCGCCCAGCAGCCCAACGGCCGGGCCGCCGAGCCCACCGGGAACGGTGCCGGCACCCTCAGCGGTGCCGGCGCCGCCCGGCTCCCGAACCCCGACCAGGGTGAGCCCGGACCCAACGGGCCCAGCCCCGACGCGGCCGGGACGGACGCGGCCAAGGCCGAGGCCATGCGGGTCGAGGCGATGCGGATCGAGACCGCCCGGATGGAGGCGGCCAGGGCCGATGCGGCCCGCGAGGAGGCGGCAAGGACCG
>DATENJ010000215.1:0-2667 GCA_035275125.1 Actinomycetes bacterium
CGGCCGGGGGCCGGCGCAGCTCGTCGCCCAGCCGGCTCCCGAAGGCGAGGTCGTCGTGGGCCGCCCAGGCATCGTAGGCACAGGCGTGCACGACGTGCAGGGCCCGAGCCGCCATCGGCGGGCCCATGCGGGTCTGGCGGATGGCCTCAAGGGCCGCCTGGTTCCAGACCACCGCAACGTTGTCACTCATGGGTGCCTCCTCCGGCGCCAACGGGGCAACTGCCCGGCTCGGCAGGGATCAAACAGCCTGTGCCCGTTTCGTTGCCGGGGTGACGCTGCCCTGCTACCGTTTCCTAACAACTGTTCGTTAGGAGAGCCGGAAACGTGCAGACCAGGCGACGCCAGATCGAGGATGTGGCCAGCGCCCTGTTCAGCTCCCGTGGCTACGCGGCGACCAGCATGCGCGACATCGCCCGGGCCCTCGACCTCCAGGGTGGCAGCCTCTACTCGCACATCCCCTCCAAGGAGGCGGTGCTGGCGGCGATCGTCGAGGAGGCGGCCGAGGACTTCCACGCCGCCGTGGGGCCGGTGGCCGAACGGCCGGGCCCGGCGGCCGAGCGCCTGCGGGAGATGGTCGCGGCCCACATCCGGGTGGTCACCGGGGGACGCGAGCGGGCCAAGGTGTTCCTGTTCGAGTGGACCTTCCTCGGCGAGGAGCGGCGGGCCGCCATCGGCCGGTCCCGGTCGGCCTACCAGGGCTACTTCGAGCGGGTGGTGGCCGAGGGGGTCGCCTCGGGCGAGCTGGCCGCGCCAGACCCCAAGCTGGCCGCCGTCTTCATCCTCTCGGCCATGAACGCGATCGCCCACTGGTACCGGCCGGACGGGCCGCTCGGCCCTGACGCCCTTGCCGACCACTACGCCGAGCTCTTCCTCGAAGGGCTCAGGGCACAACAGGAGAGACGATGAGCGAATCGGTGCGGGTCCAGGAGTTCAACCGGCACGTCGCCTCGGGTGGCAAGGTGGAGGCGACCGACTGGATGCCCGAGGAGTACCGCCGGGCCGTCTGCCGGTTCGTCGAGATGCACGCCAACTCCGAGCTGATGGGCGTGCTGCCCGAGCGGGAGTGGATCCTGCGGGCGCCGACCCTCAAGCGCAAGCTCGCCCTCTCGGCCAAGGTCCAGGACGAGGTCGGGCACGCCCAGCTGCTGTACCGGGTAGCCGAGGACCTGGGCAAGCCGCGCGAGGCCATGCTGGCCGACCTGCTGGCCGGCAAGACCAAGTTCCACAACGTCTTCCACTACCCGACCAGGAGCTGGGCCGACGTCGGGATCATCGCCTGGCTGGTCGACGCGGCCGCGATCGTCGCCCAGCAGGCGCTGCGCGAGTCCAGCTACGCGCCGTACGGGCGGACGATGAAGAAGATCTGCTGGGAGGAGTCGGTCCACATCCTCCACGGCCGCGACGTGGTCCTGACCATGATGAACGGCACCGCCTCCCAGCGGGCGCTGGTCCAGGACGCGCTGGAGCGGTGGTGGGGGCCGCTGATGCAGATGCACGGGCCCAGGACCGACCCGGGCAAGGACCGCGACCTGGCCTGGCGGATCAAGAACAAGGACAACGAGACCCTGCGTCAGGAGTTCCTGACCGTGTACGTGCCCCGGATCCGCGAGATCGGCCTGGAGCCGCCCGACCCGGAGCTGGGCCAGGACGACACCGGGCGCTGGCACTACACCGAGCCCGACTGGAAGGAGCTGTACGCCGTGGTCACCGGGCACGGCCCCCGGTCGGCCGAGCGGCTGGAGCTGCGGCGGCTGCACTACGCCGAGACCCAGTGGGTGCGCGACACCGTCATGGCCGCGCCGGTGGCCGCCTGACCATGAGCGGCCAGCCGATGCAGGTCTACGAGGTCTTCCGCCGGGAGCGTGAGGGCGGGCCGATGCAGCACGCCGGCAACCTGCTCGCCCCCGACCCGGAGCTGGCCCGCCACTACGCCCGCGAGTTCTACGGCCGTCGCCAGGAGTCGGTGCGGCTCTGGATCGTGCCCCGGTCGGCCATCGTCGACCTCGACGACCCCGACCTGCTCCAGCCGCCGTTCGACCGCTCGTTCAAGAAGCCGGCCGGCTACTCGACCGAGATCAAGGCCAAGCTGGCCGAGGCGCGAAGCCGCGCCGAGAAGGCGAAGTCATGACCGCCCAGGCCCTCGACGGTTCGGTGCGCACCGCGCTCGCCGGCCTGCTGCTGGCCATGGCCGACGACGAGTTCGTTCTCGGCTTCTGGGACTCGGAGTGGACCGGGATCGCGCCCGTGCTGGAGGAGGACGTGGCGTTCGCGTCGCTGGCCCAGGACGAGATCGGCCACGCCAGGGCGCTCTATGAGCTGCTGGCCGACCTGGATGGGAGCGACCCGGACGAGGTGGCCTTCGGGCGGCCGCCGGAGGGCTACCGGCACGCCCGGCTGCTCGACCATCCCCGCATCGACTGGGCGTTCTCGGTGGCCCGCCGGTTCCTGTACGACACCGCCGACGCGGCCCGCCTGGACGCGCTGGCCGCCTCGGCCTACGAGCCGCTGGCCGGGGTTGTGGCCAAGATGCGCCGCGAGGAGACCTACCACCTGCTGCACATGCACGCCTGGGTGGAGCGGCTGGCCACCGGCGGCGAGGAGCCGAGGGCGCGCCTGGCCGCGGCCATGGAGCGGCTCTGGCCCGACGCCCTGTGCGTGCTCGACGGG
>DATENJ010000216.1:0-2943 GCA_035275125.1 Actinomycetes bacterium
ATGGGGGAGTTCGGGGTGTTCCGGCTGGCCATCGCGCCCGAGCACGGAGGCGATGGGCTCGGCGTGGCCGCCATGGCCGCCGCCGTCCCCGCCCGGGTGGCCGAGGCCGCGGCCGAGCACGACCGCCTGGCGGGGCTGTCCGACCGCCTGCTGGCCGGGCTGGCCACCATCCCCGAGGTGCTCGTCCACGGCGACCCCGTCCGGCGTCTCCCCCACCTGGTGGCGTTCTCGGTCCTGTACATCGAGGGGGAGGCGCTGCTGCTGCTGCTCGACGCCAAGGGCATCGCCGTCCACTCCGGGTCCTCGTGCACCGCCGACACCCAGGAGCCCTCCCACGTCCTGGCTGCCATGGGCGCCATCACCCACGGCTCGGTCCGGGCGTCGTTCCTCCGCGACGCCACCGAGGCCGACGTCGACCGGCTGCTGGAGGTGCTGCCGGCCGCCGTGACCGACCTCAGGGAGATGACCGAGCTCGACACCAAGGCCATCGAACGGGCCACCGAGGGTCGCTGACATGACCGCGGCCGCCACCACCGTCGACTGCCTCGGGCTGGCCTGCCCGATCCCGGTGGTCCGCCTGGCCCGCGCGGTCGCCGCGGTCGAGGTCGGCGACCTGGTCGAGCTGCTCGCCGACGACCCCGGGGCCCGGGTCGACATCCCCGTCTGGTGCCGCCTCAAGGACCAGGAGCTGGTCGCCCAGCACGACCGCCCCGAGGGCGGCTGGGTGTTCCGGGTCCGACGGGCCCGGTAGCGGCGTAGAATCCCGGGCATGAACGACGAGGCCCAACGGATCGACGGGGAGCTGCTGCACTGCTCGTTCTGCGGGCGGGCCCAGCAGGAGGTGGCCAAGCTGGTCGCCGGGCCCGGGGTCTACATCTGCTCGGAGTGCGTGGCCCTGGCCCGGACCTGGCCGCAGGTCAGCCACCCGGGGCGGACCTGCGGCTTCTGTGGGCAGTGGGACCCCGACAAGGGGCGGGTGACCGCGCACGGGACGGCGGCCATCTGCGTCCAGTGCCTTGACCTCTGCGACGACATCGTCGCCGAGGCGCAGGCCGGCTGACGCTCAGGCCCGCTGGAAGGCGAGCTGGCGCAGCTCCCAGCTGATCGTCCCTGCCGCCGAGCCGGCGGCGACCGCGGCCAGGTCGGTGGCCAGGCGGTCCAGTCCGGCCTCGGTGGCGATCCCGGCGGCGACGGCGTTGTCGCGCCACACGGCCAGGTTCTGGGCGAACAGCTCGGCCGCCCTGGCCGCCGGCGGGGCCAGCCGGGCGACCCGGTCGGAGCGCCGGGCGACCCCCGGAGGGTCGGGCAGGCGCTGGAGCATGCCGCCGATCTCCAGGTGGTGGCCGCGGGAGGCGAGCAGGCCCGCCGCCGTGTCCAGGTAGCTGCGCAGCGCCGGCTGGGTGGTGTGGATCCGGTCGACCTCGTCGACCAGCAGCAGCCCGCCCGGGGCGAGCTGGGTCGCCCAGGCGGCCAGGGCCGCCGCCGGGTCGGGCAGGTGGCTGAGCAGGAACCGCCCGTAGACCAGCCCGGCGGGCGGGCACGGGAACGGCGCCACGGTCACGTCGTGGACGGCGAAGGAGACCCCTGGCGGCGCCCCGGCGGTGGCGAGGGCCACGAACGACGCCGACTGGTCCAGCCCGAGGGTCCGCCGCGCTCCGACTGTCGAGGCGACCAGCCGGGTGCTGTGCCCGGGCCCGCAGCCGAGGTCGACCGCCAGGTCCAGCGGGTCGCCGGCGACCCGGGCGAAGCGGGCCAGGAACGCGCGGCTGGGCGGCTCGAACACGTCGGCCAGCAGGCCGAGGCGGCGCGCGGCCGCTGCGGAGTCGCCGAAGGCGTAGCCGCCCACGGGCGGCCAGCGCTGCCCTGAGGTGGCTAGTGGAACGACTCGCCGCAGGCGCAGGACCCGGCGGCGTTGGGGTTGTCGATCGTGAAGCCGGACTTCTCGAGGGTGTCGAGGTAGTCGATGGAGGCGCCGCTGAGGTAGGGGGCGCTCATCTTGTCGGTCACGACGGCCACGCCGTTGACCTCGCCGCGGACGTCGCCGTCCAGGGAGCGGTCGTCGAAGAACAGCGCGTAACGGAGCCCGGAGCAGCCGCCCGGCTCGACGGCGACACGCAGGGCGAGGTCGTCACGGCCCTCACGGGTCAGCAGGTCGCGGACCTTGGTCGCGGCAGCCTCGCTGAGCGCGACAACCGATCCTACCTGGGTCACCTCGGACATCCGTGCTCCTTTCGCGGGGTCGTACCAGCACATGATAGCGGCCGCTACCCCGCCGGTGGGCCGTCTTCCCCAAGTGTGACGTCGGCCACCTCGCCGCCGGTGGCGCTGAGCAGGTCGCCAGGGGCGATCGGGAACACGTGACGGGGGGTGCCGGCGGCCGCCCAGACCTCCTCGAACCCGGTCAGGTGCCGGTCGATGAGCACCGGCAGGTCGCGGGCGTGGCCGAAGGGCGGGGTGCCGCCGATGGCGTAGCCGGTGGCCGCCCTGACCTCCTCGGCGTCGGCCTTGCGGACGGTGGCCGCCGACCGCCGCCGGCCGACCTTGACCACGTCGACCCGGTTGCCGCCCGAGGTCAGCACCAGCACCGGGTCGGTGTCGGCCATGAACACCAGCGACTTCACGATCTGGTCGACGTGGCAGCCGATCGCCCTGGCCGCGTCGGCGGCGGTGCGGGTCCCCTCCGGGAACTCACGCACGTCCAACTCCAGGCCGAGGGAGCGGCCGGCGGTCACCACCGCCGCGGCCGCCCTCGGCAGGTCCCCGGTCATGGCAGCGACGCCCAGGCCCGCCCGACCCGCTCGGCCAGGCGCTCCAGCAGCGGGGCGGCCTCGGCCATGGAGCGTCGCGGGTCGGGCTCCAGCTCCAGCAGGGCGTGGGCCTCCTCGAACCCGGCCGCCCGCAGCTCCCTGTCGGCGACCTCGACGGCGCCGGCCACGGCCACCA
>DATENJ010000217.1:0-3060 GCA_035275125.1 Actinomycetes bacterium
GGCCGCCTAGCCCCGGGCCTGTTCTCGGTGGTGGCGGCCGGTCCAGGCGAGCAGGCCGTCGGCGTCGCGGGTGTTCACCACCAGGTCGGGGGTGACGCCGCAGGCGAAGGCGCGCTCGCAGCCGCCGAGCTGCCAGTCGAGCTGGCCGGGGGCGTGGGCGTCGGTGTCGACCGAGACCAGGCAGCCGGCCTCGACGGCCAGGCGCAGCAGGCGCTTGGGCGGGTCCTGGCGCTCGGGCCGGGAGTTGACCTCGACCGCGACGCCGCTGGCGGCGCAGGCGGCGAACACCGCCTCGGGGTCGAACTCGCTCTCGGGCCGGCCCCGGCCGACCACGATCCGGCCGGTGCAGTGGCCGAGGATGTCGGTGTGGGGGTTGGTCACGGCCGCGACCATCCGCCGGGTCATCTCCGGGCCGGGCATGCGCAGCTTGGAGTGGACGCTGGCCACCACGACGTCGAGCCGGCCCAGCAGCTCGTCGGTCTGGTCGAGCCGGCCGTCCTCGAGGATGTCGACCTCGATCCCGGTGAGGATCCGGAAGGGCCTACCGCTCCGCGAGGCGGTGCCAGCCAGCGCCTCGTTGACCCGGGCGACCTCGTCCAGCTGGGCCACCAGCCGCTCCGGGCTGAGGCCGTTGGCCACGGTCAGCCGCGGCGAGTGGTCGGTGAGGACCAGGTAGTCGTGGCCGAGGTCGCGGGCCGCCTCGGCCATCTCGCCGATCGGGCTCCCGCCGTCCGACCAGGTTGAGTGCGAGTGGCAGTCGCCGCGCAGGGCCGACCGCAGGGCCGCCGCGCCCTCGGGCACCGGCTGGCCCTCGATCGCCTCGAGGCGCCGCAGGTACACCGGGACCTCACCGGCCATGGCCTCGCGGATGACCCGTTCGGTGACCTCCCCGATCCCGGGCAGGCTACGCAGGCCGGGGCCGGGAGCGGCGGCCAGCCGGGCCAGGGTGGCCGCGTCGGTCTCGTCGACCGCGGCCGCCGCCCGCCGGAACGCCCGCACCTTGTAGGTCGGCTCCCGGCCCCGCTCGAGCAGGAACGCGATCCGCCGCAGGGCGGCCGCCGGGGCGAGGGTCGGCTCGGTCATGGGCCAATTCTGCGGCCGGCACCTCCGGCGGCCAAAGCGGAGCTGTTGGCTCGATAACGATCCGTCCTCGAAGGGTCATCGATCGCCGTTCGTGCTTGCCCGAACCCGGACGGTCGGGTAGGAAGGAACCGCGCTCGGTGGTCGGCCGCTTCAGGTTGGGGGATGGTGAGCCGACGGTTCTGTCCGAGTGTGTCGGTTAGCTCGTCCCGCCGCCCGGGCACGATTCCCCGTGCGGCGTACGACGGCGCTCGGGGGAGGAACGAGGCAGATGAAGGTACCAGAGGTTCGGATGCCGACCTGGAAGCGCCCTGCCGGGCTGCCCGGCTGGCAACGTCTCGCCGTGATCATCGGCCTGGCCGTTGTGCTGCTGGCCACCATGAGCGTTGTCGCCACCGCCCGCGTGAGCGCCTCGTCGGGCCGCATCCTGGCCGGTGTGACCGTGGCCGGGGTCGACGTCGGCGGCATGACCCGCGACGAGGCCGTGGCCGCGGTCAAGGCGACCACCGAGCCGAAGCTGCGCCGGGGCGTGTTCGTGGTCGGCGGCGACAAGCGCTGGCCGGTGACCCCGGCCGGGCTCGGGCACGGCGCCGCGGTCGAGCAGGCGGTCGACGCGGCCATCGCCGGGCCGGAGCTGTCGTGGGGCAAGGACTTCTGGTACCGGCTGACCAACAAGCCGGTGGCCCACAGCGTCAACGTCGCCCTGGCTGAGGACGACGCCAAGGTGACCCGGTTCGTGCGTGCCCTCGCCCCCAAGCTGGCTGTCGCCCCCACCAACGCCTCGATCAAGCTGGTCGACGGCCACGTCGTCAAGCAGAAGGCCAAGGACGGCCGCGTCCTCGACGTCGAGGCGAGCGCCCGCGCCCTTGCCAAGGGCCTGCGCGGCAACGCCCGCAACGTCAAGCTGGTCACCAGGGCGGTGGACCCCAAGGTGACCAGCGACAAGCTCGGCAAGACGATCGAGGTCAACCTGTCCACCAACCGGCTGACCTTCTACGACGGCCTCAAGGTGCGCAAGGTCTACCCGGTGGCGACCGGGCAGCCGAGCTTCCCGACCCCGCAGGGGACCTGGGAGGTCGTCTACAAGCGGATGAACCCGACCTGGACCAACCCGGCCAAGGACGGCTGGGGGGCCGACATGCCGGCCTCGATCCCGCCTGGCCCGGGCAACCCGCTCGGCACCAGGGCGATGTCCCTGAACGCCTCCGGGATCCTGATCCACGGCACCTACGCCAGCTACTCGATCGGCCACTACGCCTCCCACGGCTGCATCCGCATGCTGCTGTCGGACGTCGAGGCCCTCTACCCGCAGGTGCCCGAGGGCACCCCGGTCCTCATCCACCGCTAGCCCTTGGTGTCAGGGCCGGGTCAGGTACCGGCCGGGGACGGCGACGATGGCGCGCACGCTGGTCCAGCCGCCCTCGAGGTCGAACAGGTAGGCCGGGAGCAGGTAGGCCACGTCGGGTTTTCCCCCGTCCTCGGCGACGGCCGGGGCCAGCTGGAGACCCAGCCGGGCCCCGGTGACGGTGGCGACCCGCGCCTTGAGCCGGCCCGTGCAGGGGAGCTTGGGGTTGGCCGGGCACGGGTCGCGCTCGACAGCCGGCGCCACCCCTGGCCGAAGGATGCCGCCGAGGGGGCTCGACCGCTTGAGCCGCTCGAAGCCTTCCTCGACGCCGATCAGCGGGTAGGTGTCGGCCGGCTCGGGGGTGGCCAGGTAGCCGGCGGCGTGCTGGACCACGCCTCGGGCGCCGACGCTGACCGTCCAGGAGAGCCCGGAGGTCGGCGCGCCGCCCACCGCCGGGGCGATCGTGACGGTCCGGGTGGCGAAGCCGTCAGTGACCCGCACCGAGGCGCCCTTCAGGTCGAGCCCGGCCCCGGTGGCCAGGTCTCGCGCGACCCGCTCGGCCTCGGCCCGGCTCGGGAGAGCGGGCCGCGGGAACGGCCGTACCGGGGCGACCGGCCGGCCCGTGGCCCCGGCCC
>DATENJ010000218.1:0-4382 GCA_035275125.1 Actinomycetes bacterium
CCCGCCGGCGCACGTAGCCCCCGTGGGGGCTGCGGTAGACGAAGGCGTGCAGGGCCGCGTACGACTCCCACACCGACAGGTTGACGGTCAGCGGCACCCCGTCCTCGACCACGGCGACGCCGTGGCGCTCCCCGGACACCAGCCGCCACACGAACCCCGGGCTCTGCTCGGCGAGCCGGTACACCGGGTCCAGCGCCAGCGCGAACTCCCCCATCACCGGCGAGTCCAGCCCCGCCCGCGGGCGGGCCACGTTGGCCTGCGCCAGCTGCCGTGGTCGGGGCATCGCTCAGGCCATCGGGCCGTACAGGGCGCGGGCCCGGGAGGCGAGCTCCTCGGGGAGGGCGACCAGCAGGGCGGTGGCCTCGGCACCGACCTCGCCGGAGGCGAGATGCAGGCGGGACCAGGTCCGGACGCGGCGGCCGCGGGTGTCGGTGAGGCCGGCGACCAGGGGCAGTGGGGTGTCGTAGGGGACCTGGGCCCGGTAGCGGAGGTCCATGGTGGCGGTGGCGGCCCAGATGCCGGCGAGGAGGATGGAGGCGTAGCCCATGACCTCGTCGAGGGCGGTCGCGGACAGGCCGCCGTGGAGGACGCCGGGGTAGCTCTGGAACTCGGGGCGGGGGTGCAGGGTGGCCAGGACCTGGTCGCCCTCACGGCGGATGTCGTCGAGGTGCATGCCGATCGGGTTGGCGTCGCCGCAGGCGAAGCAGTGGCGGGCCCCGGCCGGGAGCACGTCGTCGCGGGTCGTGGGCCGCTCACCGTCGGGGCCGGGCATGGGCGTCGTCTCCTTTGCGGGGTCGGGCAGGTAGGCTACCGCTGCCGCCCAACTGCGCTCAGGAGGAACTGGTTTGGTCGCCGTCACTGACGACGCGCTGCGCCGGCTGCCAAAGGCCGAGCTGCACATTCACCTCGACGGGTCGCTGCGTCCGGCGACGGTCGAGGAGCTGGCCCGGGAGGTCGGAGTGGTCGCCGCCGACGCGCCCATGGGGGCGGCCATGGCCAGGGTGCGGGTGACCCGCCGGGCGGGGCTGGCCGAGACGCTGGCCGGGTTCGAGGTGCTGCTGCCGCTGCTGCAGACCAAGGAGCATCTGGCCCGGGTGACCACCGAGCTGGTCGAGGACCTGGCCGCCGACGGGGTGGTCTACTCCGAGCTGCGGTTCTGCCCCCGGCTGAACACCGACCAGGGGCTGACCATCGACGAGGTGCTGGCCACCGTCGGGGAGGCCGCCAGCCAGGCCGAGGCGGCCACCGGGACCCGGGTGGTGCTGCTGGCCTGCATGATGGGCGGGGTCGACCCGGCCTGGAACCGGCCGGTGCTGGACGCGGCCATCCGGCGGATGGACGCGGGGGTGGTCGGGATCGACCTGGCCGGTCCGGTCGAGGGGCGGGCCCCGGCGTGGGTCGACGCCCACGAGGCGATGTTCGACCACGCCAGGGCGTCGGGGCTGTGCGTCACCGTCCACGCCGGCGAGGCCGAGCCGCCCTCGGCCATCCGCACCGCCCTCGACCGCTACCAGGCCGACCGGATCGGGCACGCGACCAGCCTCGCCGAGGATCCCGACCTGCTGGCCGAGGTGGTCGAGCGGCGGGTCGTGCTGGAGTGCTGCCCGCGGTCGAACTACTGGACCCGGACCGCCGCCGAGCTGCCCGAGCTGTCCGACCACCCGGTGGGGCGGCTGCTGGCCGCCGGGGCCCGGGTGTGCCTCAACACCGACGACCGCACCCTGTTCGGCAACGACCTGTCCTCGGAGTACCGGGTGGTGGCCGAGGCCCAGGGGCTGGACGACCGGCAGGTGGCGGCCCTGGTGGCCAACGGGTTCGCGGGCGCGTTCCATCCCGGCCGGGCCGCGGCCGCCCTCGAGCGGGCCGTCGACCGGCTCGACGGGCCCCCATGACCGTCACCGAGGCCTTCACGCCGTCCGACCCGGCCTTCGTGGCCGACCCCTACCCGGCCTACCGGCGGCTGCGGGCGGCCGGCCGGGTCCTATACGACCCCGGCAGCGACCACTGGCTGGTCCCCCACCACGCCGACGTCAACGCCCTGCTGCGCGACCGCCGCTTCGGCCGCACCTACCTGCACGTGGCCAGCCACGCCGAGATGGGCCGGCCCTCCGAGCCCGACGAGCTGGGCCCGTTCTGGCGGCTGATCCGCGACGGCATGCTGGACCGCGAACCGCCCGACCACACCCGGCTGCGCCGGCTGGTGGCCAAGGCGTTCACCCCGCGGATGGTCGAGCGGCTCCGCGACCGGGTCCAGGCGCGGGTCGACCGGCTGGTCGACGGGCTCGCCGAGGCCGGCGGGGGCGACCTGGTGGCCGAGCTGGCCGAGCCCCTGTCGGTGGCGGTGATCAGCGACCTGCTCGGCGTGCCCGAGGCCGACCGGCCGCTGCTGCGGCCCTGGTCGGCCCAGATCTGCGGCATGTACGAGGTCGACCCGGCCCCGGACGCGGGCCGGGTCGCGTCGCGGGCGGCCACCGAGTTCTCCGAGTACCTGCGCGGACTGTCGCGGGCCCGCCGGGCCCGCCCGGCCGACGACCTGGTCACCGCCCTCACCCAGGTGGTCGACGGTGGCGACCAGCTCACCGAGGACGAGCTCATCGGCACCGTGGTCCTGCTGCTCAACGCCGGCCACGAGGCCACCGTCAACTTCACCGGGATCGGCTGGTGGCAGCTGTTCCGCCACCCCGGCCAGCTGGACCGGCTCCGCCAGGACCCGGCCCTGCTGCCCCGGGCGGTCGACGAGCTGCTGCGCTACGACACCCCCCTGCAGATGTTCGAGCGCTGGGTGCTGGAGGACGCCGAGATCGCCGGGGTCGCCGTGCCCAAGGGGGCCGAGCTGGGGCTGCTGTTCGGCTCGGCCAACCGCGACCCGGCGGTCTTCCCGGACCCGGACCGGCTCGACCTGGCCCGCCCCGAGGCCGCCCAGCACCTCAGCTTCGGGGCCGGGGTCCACTACTGCCTCGGGGCGCCGCTGGGCCGGCTGGAGCTGGAGCTGTCGTTCGGGACGCTGCTGCGCCGCCTGCCGGCGATGGCCCCGGCGGCCGAGCCTGCCTGGAAGCCGACCTACATCCTCCGCGGCCTGGAGGCCCTGCATGTCACCGCGTGACCCGGAGGGGGCCGGCTTCGCCATGTACGGGCCCGAGTTCACCTTCCTCGGGGTGCCGCGGGCCGACCTGGCGGACCCGGCGTCGCTGGAGGGGGCCGACGTGGTCGTGGTCGGCGCCCCCTTCGACGGCGGCACCAGCCACCGGCCCGGGACCCGCTTCGGCCCCTCGGCGATCCGCGGCACCGACTACCTCGGCCACGACGGCTCCCGGCCGTCGCTGGCCCTCGGCGTCGACGCCCTGGCGGACCTCAGGGTGGTCGACGTCGGCGACGTGCGCATGCTGGCCGGCGAGATCGAGCCGGCCCTTGCTCGTCTGGAGCGGGCGGTGCACACGGTGGCCGCGGCCGGGGCGGTCCCGGTGGTGCTGGGCGGCGACCACACCATCGCCCTGCCCGACGTGACCGGGGTGGCCCGCCACCACGGCCAGGGACGGGTGTCGGTGGTCCACTTCGACGCCCACGCCGACACCGCCGAGACCCACTTCGGCTCCCTGCTCGGGCACGGCACCCCGATGCGGCGCCTGATCGAGTCGGGCGCGGCCCGCGGCGACCGGTTCCTCCAGCTGGGGCTGCGCGGCTACTGGCCGCCCCCGGACGTGCTGGCCTGGATGGCCGACCAGGGCATGCGCAGCTTCGAGATGACCGAGATCGTCCGCCGCGGCCTCGACGCGTGCCTGTCGGAGGCGTTCGCCATCGCCACCGACGACTGCGACGGGGTGTTCCTGTCGGTCGACGTCGACGTGGTCGACCCGGGCATGGCCCCGGGGACCGGCACCCCCGAGCCGGGTGGGCTGACGGCCCGGGAGCTGCTGGACGCGGTCCGCCGCTGCGCGCTCGAGCTGCCGGTGGTCGGCATGGACGTGGTCGAGCTGTCGCCCGCCTACGACGGGCCCGGCCAGGTGACCGCGTTCCTGGCCAACCGGGTGGTGCTCGAGGCCCTGTCGGGGATCGCCCGGCGCCGGGCCTCGCAGGCCACGGGGTGAAACCACCCGGCGCTGGAGCGTGTTGGAGCCGGTGATGGAACCACAACCCGAGCTGGCGCCCCGCCTGGCCAACGACCTGGACGGGTCGTTCGAGGAGCTGGTGCTGACCCACCAGCGGCTCGTCTACGGCCTGGCCCTGCGGGTCGTGGCCGACCCGGCCGACGCCGAGGAGGTCGCCCAGGACACCTTCGAGCGGGCCTACCACGCCCTGGCCGCCTACGAGGCCGAGCGGGTGGCGGCGATGCGGCTGCGGCCCTGGCTGGCCCAGATCGCCCTGAACCTGGCCCGCAACCGGCT
>DATENJ010000219.1:0-3801 GCA_035275125.1 Actinomycetes bacterium
GCTCGACCTGCTCGTCGGTCAGGCCGTGCTCGAGCAGGTTGGAGACCCGCAGGGTGAGACAGTCCACCACCACCTGGGCGCCGGCGGGGGCGAGGGCCAGCGCGGTCTCCAGGTCGACCGGCTCCTCGACCGTCTGCCAGGCCGCCGGCCGCCGGTCGCGGTGGCGGCGGATCCGCGCGGCCATCTCGGCGTCCCTGGCCTCGCCGGTGACCACCACCGTGACCGGGCCGTCCCACCGGGCGGCCAGCCGCTCGGCCAGCGCCGACTTGCCGCTGCGGGCACCGCCGAGCAGCAGGGTCAGCGCCATCAGTAGTCGATCCCCCGCCGTGCGATGACACCGCGGTCGTAGGCGTGGCGGACCTTGCGCATCTCGGTCACGGTGTCGGCCACCTCGATCAGCTCGGCCGGGGCGTCGCGGCCGGTGGCGACGACGTTGACCGCCGGCGGGCGGTCCCGGATCGCTGTGGCCACCTCGGCGCGGTCGATCCAGCCCCAGTTCATCGGGTAGGTGATCTCGTCGAGGACGACCAGCTGGTAGTCGCCGCCCTCGAGCACCCGCCGGGCCGCCGCCCAGGCGCCCACCGCCCTGGCCCTTGTCGCCTCGAGGTCGTCGGAGTCCCAGGTGAAGCCGTCGCCGAGCGGGTTCCAGTCGATCCCGAGGCGGCGGCCGATCTCCTCCTCGCCGGTCCGCCAGCGGCCCGACTTGAGGAACTGGATGACACAGACCTTCCAGCCGCGGGCCACCGCCCGCAGGGCCGTCCCGAACGCGGCCGTCGACTTGCCCTTGCCGTCGCCGGTGTTGACCAGCACCAGCGACGACGCCGAGCGCCGGGCCGGCCGCGGCGGCGGGTCCAGCGGCGGCTGGGAGGTCATCTGGTCACCTTCCTCTCTGTGGCATGGCGCACCGGGACCACCACGGTCCCGCCGCCGGGATCTTCGAGCACACGCACCGACGCGTGGTAGTGGCGGCTGATGACCTCCTCGGTCAGGACCATGGCCGGCGGGCCGGCGGCCGCGACCCGGCCGCCGTCGAGCAGGACCAGCTGGTCGGCGAACTGGCCGGCCAGGGTCAGGTCGTGCATGGCGCTGACCACGGTCAGGTCCAGGTGGTCGCGGAGGGTGTCCACCAGCTCGAGCACCTGCTGCTGGTGGCCGACGTCCAGGCCGGTGGTCGGCTCGTCCAGCAGCAGCACCGGCGCCTGCTGGGCCAGGGCCCTGGCCAGCACGGCCCGCTGGCGCTCGCCGCCGCTGATCGAGTCGAGCCGGCGGGTCGCCATCCCGGTCAGGTCGAGGTGGTCAAGGACCGAGGCCACGATGGCCAGGTCGCGCCGGGACTCGGTGCCGAAGCTGGGGATGTAGGGGGTGCGGCCCAGCAGCACGTACTCGGTGACGGTGATCCCGGCCGGGACGACCGGGTTCTGGGGGACCATGGCGATCCGCCTGGCCAGCTCCCGGCGCGACAGCCCGCCCCCGGCGGCGTCCCCGACGAGGATCTCGCCGTGGTAGGGGACCAGCCCGGCGATGGCTCGCAGCAGGGTGGTCTTGCCCGACCCGTTGGGCCCGATCAGGCCGAGCCGGGACCGGGCGGCGATGACCAGGTCCAGACCGGTGAGGACCGGCCGCCCGTCCAGGGCGACCGACACCCCCTTGACCTCGACGCCGGTCATGCGACCTGCCGGGAGGTCCGCAGGACGACGGCGAAGAAGGGCGCCCCGAAGAACGCCGTGATCACCCCGATGGGCAGCTCGGCCGGGGCCATCACGGTACGGGCGACCAGGTCGGCCATGATCAGGAAGGCCGCCCCGCCGATCAGGCTGAGCGGGACCAGGAGCCGGTGGCTGGGCCCGGCGACCAGCCGGATGGTGTGGGGCACGATGATGCCGACGAACCCGATCAGGCCGCTGACCGCGACCGCGGCCGCGGTGGCCAGGGTGGCCGCCGCGACCACCACCAGCCGCACCCGGGCCGCCCGCACCCCCAGGCTGGCGGCCTCGTCGTCGCCCACGGCGAGCACGTCGATCAGCCGCCGGTGGAGCAGGATGGCCACGGTGCTGAGCAGCGCGTACGGCACCACAAGGGCGACCTCGTGCCAGCCGGCGGTGGTCAGGCGGCCGAGGATCCAGCCGTAGACCTCCCGGAGCGTCTCCGCCTTCTGCTGCTGCACATAGGTCTGGACGGCGGTCAGGAACGCGGCAACGGCGACCCCGGACAGGATCAGGGTGGTGGTCGTCCTGGCCCCGCCCGAGCGCCCGAGGGCGTAGGCGGCCACCACCCCGACGACCGCCCCGGCGAAGGCGGCCAGCGGCAGCAGGTCGACCGGCCAGGAGGTGGTGTCGGGGCCGTAGGCGATGGCCAGGGTGGCGCCGAGGCCGGCCCCGGCGGCCGCCCCGAGCAGGTAGGGGTCGGCCAGGGGGTTGCGGAACACCCCCTGGTAGGCCGCCCCGGCCAGGGCCAGCATGGCCCCGACGAGCCCGCCGAGGACCACCCGGGGCAGCCGCAGCTGCCACAGGATGGCCGCCTCCTGCTGGGACAGCCCCGAGTGGGTGTCGACCAGCGGCAGCCGCCCGGCCAGCTCGACCAGGACGGCGACCGGGTTGAGCGGGACCGGCCCGACCAGGACGGCGGCCAGCGCCGCCCCGGCCAGGACGGCGCAGCCGGCCGCCAGCAGGCCGCCCCGGGTCACGAACCAGCCGCCTCCAGGGCCTGGACCTTGGCCGCGACCACCTTGAGGAAGTCGACCACCCGCGGGCCCCAGCGGGAGGCGACGTCGTCGTCCAGCTCGACGACCCCGCCGGTCCTGACCGCGGTGAGCTTCCCCCAGCCGTCCCTGGCCGCCACCGTCGCGGCCGACTGGGCGCAGCACTTGGTGTCGGCCAGGAAGATCAGGTCGGGGTCGGACTTGATCACGTACTCGGCCGACAGCTGCGGGTAGCCGCTGGCCTGCTTGTCGGCCGCGTCGGCGATGTTCTTCATGCCGAGCTGGCCGTACAGCTGGCCGATGAAGGTCTTGGAGGTGGCCGAGTACAGGTTCTTGTCCAGCTCGTGGTAGTAGGTCAGCGGCCGTTCGGGCCGGTCGGCGGCGATCTTGGAGATCTCGGTCCGCATCGTGGTGGCCAGCTGGCCGGCCTCGTCGACGTGGCCGGTGGCCTTGCCGAGCTGGTCGAGCTGGGCGTAGGTGTCCTCGAGGCGGGTGGCCGCCGGCTGCTTGAGGGCCGGGATGCTCAGCTTGTCGAGCCCGGCCTTCAGCTCCCCGGGGTCGTCGGAGTAGACGACCAGGTCGGGCTTGTAGCCGGCGATGGCCTCGATGTTCGGCTGGTAGGCCGACAGCTTGGTCCTGGGCGCCTCGGCCGGGTAGTTGGAGTTGCTGTCGACGGCCACCACCTGGCCGCCGGCGCCGATGGCGAACAGCATCTCGGTCGCGGTCGGCGACAGCGACACGATGCGCTCGGGCCCCGGCGCGGCCGCGCTCTGGCTGGCCGCGTCCTTGCCGCAGCCGCCGGCCACCAGGGCCAGGAGCAGCAGCAGGGGGACGGTCGATCTCCTCATGCATCCTCCTCTCGGTCGGAGGATGCGAGGCCTGTGGGCACCCGAGGCATAACCCGCCCTTCCTCCGAGGACTGAGCTTGCGGCCACGGAGGCAGGCGACCTGGCTTGTCCCCGCCACGGCTGGCGGGGCCTCACAGTTGCGGGACAGCGCCGGATTGGTACCGGACTTCGCTGGTCTGCGTGGCACCCGGCGGAGGCGCCGGGCACGGGGAGTATATGACAGACTCCGGCCATGACAGGTGCGACAAGACGGAC
>DATENJ010000220.1:0-4468 GCA_035275125.1 Actinomycetes bacterium
CCATTTGGCACGCCACCAGGAGGGCCTCGACCAGGGCGCGGTTGTCGACCTGGTGGTCGCCGGCGGCGAGGACGCCGCCGCGGATGCTGGGGGCGAGGCCGGGCTCGAGCTGACGGCACTCGCGGCTGCGGAGGCGCTCGACCTCGAGGCCGTGGCGGAGCTGGAACTGGTAGAGGTCCTCGAGGGCGGCGTTGTCGTCGGCGTCCCTGGCCACGGCCAGGGTGCCGCCGGGGCGGTAGCCGACCGGGAGGCCGCTGGCCTCCTCGACCTCGGCGGCGAAGGAGGGCCAGCGGGCGGCGGCGGCCAGGTTGAGGCCGAGCAGGGGGCGCTCGCCGTAGTGGACCTCGGTGACCGGGGCGAGCATGCCGGCGGCGGCCCAGGACGCGCCCCGGCCGGGGGCCTCGTCGACGACGGTGACGGTCATCCCGGCCAGCGCCGCCCGCCAGGCGATGCCGAGGCCGATGACCCCGCCCCCGACCACCACGGCGTCGGGAGGAGGCTGGTGGGTCATTGTCCCGATCCTCCCTCCGCCGGCATTATCCGGTGCAGGTTCCAACGGTCGGCGGCCCCGTAGCCGCCCTCTCAGCCCGGTTGGCCCGGGCTCCCGTGTACGGGTTCAGCGTACTCTTCGACCCGGTACGCGACAGCGGAGGGAGCGATGGTGGAGGCCGACGACACCCGGCGTCTGCGCGAGCTCCGCCAGGTCGTGTACCGGGAGTTTGTGGAGGAGGGCCGCCCGCCGACGGCCGCCGAGGCGGCCCGCCGTCTCCAGATCGGGATCGAGGACGTCATGGCCGGCTGGGGGCGGCTGCACGACGAGCACATGCTGGTCCTGGACGCCGACCGGGTCGAGATCCGCATGGCCCATCCCTTCTCGGCCCGGCAGATGCACTTCGTGGTCGCCTCGGCCGAGCAGAAGTGGTGGGGCGGCTGCGCCTGGGACTCGTTCGGGATCATGGCCGCGCTCGACCGGCGGGTCCTGGTGGCCACGACCTGCCTCGGCTGCGGGCGGCCGCTGGCCGTGCTGGCCGACCCCGTGGGGCCGCCATCGGACCCGTACGTCAGCCACTTCCTGGTCCCGGCGGCGCGCTGGTGGGACGACGTGGTCCGGACCTGCTCGACCATCCGCCTGGCCTGCGGGCCAGAGCACGTCGAGCGGTGGGCGGCGGCGGAGGGTGAGCAGGTCGGGGCCGTGGTCGACCTTCCCACGATGTGGCGGTTGGGCAGGGTCTGGTACGGGGACCGGCTGCACGACGACCACCGCCGGCGTACGCCAGAGGAGGCGGCCGCCGTGTTCGCCGACCACGGGCTCACGGGCCCGTTCTGGGACCTGGGCTAGCCAGGGGCGACCTCGTCGGAGGGACCAAGGCCGGCGGCGTGCAGGGCGGCACCCAGGTCGGGGTGGCGGGCGAAGGCGGCCACGCGGCCGTCCCGGACGACCAGCACCGACCCGACCTCCCGGCCTTCGACCACCTCGCCGGTGGCGGCGGTACGCCACTCGGCCAGCTGGTCGACCACCACGGTGTCGCCCCGGACGAAGTACCGCCTGGTCTCCAGGTGGAGGCCGGCCTCGCCGGTCTGGCGGTCCATCCAGGCCCGCAGCAGGTCGGTGCCGCGGCCGACCCCGCGCGGTCCGGCGACCTCGACGTCGTCGTGGGCCAGGGCCACCAGCCGCTCGGTGTCACGGGCGTTCATCGCCTCGTGCCAGGAACGGACGACGGCCAGGACCGGGGTTTCGGACATGGGACGAGGGTAGCGAAGGTTGTCCGCGAAGCTGCGGAAATGCGAGGCCCCGGCCAGATTGGCCGGGGCCCGCGTCGTTCGGGTGGAGCTGGCTACATGCCCATGCCGTGCGGGTGGCCGTGGCCACCGCCGGCGCCGGCCTCCTCCTTGTCCTCCGGCTTGTCCACGACCAGGGTCTCGGTCGTGAGCAGCAGCGAGGCGATGGAGACGGCGTTCTGGACGGCGGAGCGGGTCACCTTGGCCGGGTCGACCACGCCGGCCTTGAACAGGTCGACGTACTCACCGGTGGAGGCGTCCAGCCCCTGGTTGTCGGACAGGTCGCGCACCTTGGCGATGGCCACCGCGCCCTCGAGCCCGGCGTTGGCGGCGATCCAGAACAGCGGCAGCTCGAGCGACTTGCGCACGATCGCCGCCCCGGTCGCCTCGTCGCCCTCGAGGTCCAGCTTGTCGAGCGCGCCCTGGGCGCGGATCAGGGCCACGCCGCCGCCGGCGACGATGCCCTCCTCGACCGCGGCCCGGGTCGCCGACAGGGCGTCCTCGATGCGGTGCTTCTTCTCCTTGAGCTCGACCTCGGTGGCCGCGCCGACCTTGATCACCCCGACACCGCCGGCCAGCTTGGCCAGCCGCTCCTGGAGCTTCTCACGGTCCCAGTCCGAGTCGGTCCGCTCGATCTCCTGCTTGATCTGGGCGATGCGGCCCTTGATGTCCTCGGTCGACCCGGCACCTTCGATGATGGTGGTGTTGTCCTTGGTCACGGTGACCCGGCGAGCGCGGCCGAGCAGGTCGAGGGTCGCGTTCTCGAGCTTGAGCCCGACCTCCTCGGAGATGACCTGGCCACCGGTGAGGGTGGCGATGTCGGCCAGCATCGCCTTGCGGCGGTCGCCGAACCCGGGGGCCTTGACCGCGACGCTCTTGAAGGTGCCGCGGATCTTGTTGACCACAAGGGTGGCAAGGGCCTCGCCGTCGACGTCCTCGGCGATCACGACCAGCGCCTTGCCGGACTGCACGACCTTCTCGAGCACCGGCAGCAGCTGCTGGGCCGAGGAGATCTTGGAGTTGGCGATGAGAATGTAGGGGTCCTCCAGCACGCCTTCCATGCGGTCCTGGTCGGTGACGAAGTAGGGCGAGATGTAGCCCTTGTCGAACTGCATGCCCTCGGTGAACTCGAGCTCCATCCCGAAGGTCTGCGACTCGTCGACGGTGATGACGCCGTCCTTGCCGACCTTGTCCATCGCCTCGGCGATGGTCCGGCCGATCTCGGCGTCCTGGGCCGAGATGGCCGCCACCGAGGCGATCTCGTCCTGGTTCTCGACCTCACGGGCCTGGTTGCGGATCGCCTCGGCGACCGCCTCGACGGCCCGCTCCATGCCCCGCTTGAGGCCCATCGGGTTGGCCCCGGCGGCCACGTTGCGCAGCCCCTCGTGCACCAGGGCCTGGGCGAGCACGGTGGCGGTGGTGGTGCCGTCACCGGCCACGTCGTTGGTCTTGGTCGCGACCTCCTTGGCCAGCTGCGCACCAAGGTTCTCGTAGTTGTTCTCGAGCTCGATCTCCTTGGCGATGGTCACGCCGTCGTTGGTGATGGTGGGGGCGCCCCACTTCTTGTCGAGCACGACGTTGCGGCCCTTGGGGCCGAGGGTGACGCGGACCACGTTGGCCAGCTTGTCGACCCCGGCCTCGAGAGAGCGACGCGCGTCGACGTCGAACAGCAGTTGCTTTGGCATGGCTTCGCGCTACCTCGGTTACTTGTTGACGATCGCGAGGACGTCGCGGGCGGAGAGGATCAGCAGCTCGTCCCCGGCCAGCTTGACCTCGGTACCGCCATACTTGGAGTAGATGACCTTGTCGCCGACCTTGACGTCGAGCGGGACGCGGTTGCCGTCCTCGAACCGGCCCGGGCCGACGGCCAGGACCTCGCCCTCCTGGGGCTTCTCCTTGGCGGTGTCGGGGATGACCAGACCGGAGGCGGTCATCTCCTCGCCCTCGCTCGGCTTGACGACGATGCGGTCTTCGAGCGGCTGCAGGCTGACGCCCATCCTTCCTCCTCGTGCGTGGTGGCCCGACCCGGCGGGCGGGCCTGAAGGGATACACGTTCGGCGCGGATGTTAGCACTCGGCTTCCACGAGTGCTAACACATCCTAGGAACCCGGAGCGGCCGTCGTCAACCGAGAGAAAGTTCAAGAAAAAACGGCTCGTGATGGTGCCGTCACGCTGCCGGAACGGTCGGGGCGTACAACGCTTGTGAAAGCACTCACAAGGAGGGACCTCATGAGCCGCACATCCCGGACCCTGACCGCACTGGCGCTGGGCCTGGCCCTGGCCAGCGGGACCGCCGCAGTCGCCGCCGCAGCGGAGCCGGACCAGCTCGCCCAGCGCAAGGCGCTGTACGAGTCGCAGCTGGAGCAGAACCTCCAGGCGCGCGACCAGCTCGCCCAGCGCAGGGCGCTGTACGAGTCGCAGCTGGAGCAGAACCTCACCAACGCCCAGCCGGTGGCCGAGGACCAGCACGACCGCTTGCTCGGTGCCCTGAAGGCCGGGCAGGCCGCCCGCACCCAGGCCGCCGTGGGGCAGCTCCGGGCCGGCGAGCGCAACCTCGACCCGGTCCCCGTGGCCACTATCGCCCCCCAGCCGGTCCCGGCCGCAGACGGCATCGACCCGCTGGCCGTCCTGCTCCTCGGGCTGGCCGTCGGCGCCGCCGCCACGGCTACCTGGACCGCCGCCAGCCGGC
>DATENJ010000221.1:0-4825 GCA_035275125.1 Actinomycetes bacterium
GACCAGGCGGTGGCGCACAACGCGGCCGCCGCGGCCAGGGACGCCGCCGGGTCCTCGGCCCACCGGGAGGCGGTCGCCTTCGCCCGGCTGGCCCTTGAGCACGAGGCCCTGTTCGACCGCCTGGAGGTGGCCCGGCTGCACGGGCTGGCCGCCCTCGCCCTGTACGCCCGCAACCAGTTCGGCGAGGCGGCCGAGCATGCCGACCGGGCGGTGGAGCTGTGGGACGCGGCCGGGTCGGCGCCCCTGGAGCTGGGCGAGGCGCTGCTCATCTCGGCCCGCATGAGCACCCTGCGGGCCGACCCCGGAACGGCCAGGGCCAAGGCCCTGCGGGCGCTGGCCATCCTGGAGGCGCATGAGCCCAGCCGGGCCCTGGCCCTGTGCTACAGCACCCTGTGCTCCCAGGACACCCTCCAGGCGCGGTTCGAGGCCGCCGTGGGCTGGTGCAAGCGGGCCCTCGAGCTGGCCGAGGAGGTCGGCAGCCTCGACGTCGTCTCCCACGCCCTCGGCTACCGTGGCCTGGCCAGGGTCTCGCTGGGCGACGACGCCGGCCTGGCCGACCTGGAGCGGGCCCTCGAGGTGGCCGACCGGCTCGGCCATGGCGACTACATGACCGTGGCCGCCCACAACCTGGCCGTGATCCTGATCCGGACCGGCCGGGTCCGGGAGGCCAGCGCCGCCCTCGAGGTCGGGGAGCGGGCGGCCCGCGAGCACGCCCTTGACACCGCCCTGTTCCGGATCGAGGGCCAGCAGTGCCACGTGCTGCTGCTGGAGGGGTCCTGGGACGAGGCCGAGCGTCGGCTGCGGCGCCTGCTCCAGCGGTCCGAGGACCCGGGCGCGAACCTGGTCAACCCGCTGGCCTTCCTCGGCCGGATCCTGGCCCGGCGCGGCGACCCGGAGGCTGCCGGCCTGATCGAGCGGGCCTGGCGCCTGGCCTCGGCCACCGGCGAGGACCAGAAGATGGCGATCGCCGCCGGGGCGCGCATCGAGCTGGCCTGGATCGAGGGCGACGACGACGGGGTCAGGGCCCTCGGGGGCGAGCTGCTGGAGCTGGCCGTCCGCGCCCAGCACCGCTACCTGCGGGGCGAGGTGCTCCGCTACCTGCGCCGGGCCGGCGAGCCGGTGGTGCCGTTCGACGGCTGCCTGGCCCCGTTCGCCGACGGGATCACCGGCGACTGGGAGGCCGCGGCCGCCGGCTGGGAGCGGATCGGCAACCCCTACCACCAGGCGCTTGAGCTGACCGAGGCCCCCGACCTGGAGGTCGCCCTTCGCGGGCTGGGCATGCTGGACCGGCTGGGAGCGGTGGCCACGGCCAGCCTGGTCCGCCGCCGGCTGCGCCGCGCCGGGGCCCGCGGCATCCCACGGGGGCCGCGGGCCACCACCAGGGCCAACCCGGGCCAGCTGACCGACCGCCAGCTCGAGGTGCTGGCCCTGCTGGCCGAGGGCTCGACCAACGCCGAGATCGCGGCCCGCCTCTACCTGTCCCAGCGGACCGTCGACAACCACGTGGCCGCCCTGCTGGCCCGCCTCGGGGTGAGCTCGCGCCACGACGCCCTGGCCGTGGCGACCGGTCTCGGCCTGCTTCCCCCGCCCGGGCCCCAAAGCTAGGTACCTCCCGGCCCCGACCTGAGCACCGCCTGCTCACGCCCGGTCACACACCGGTCGTGGATGCTTGCTCTGGCGGAGCCGTCGTATGGAAGGGGGGGCCGCCATCACTGTTCAGGACGTGCGGAGCACCCAGGAGCTGGACGCCGGGCAGGCCGAGCGGGCCAAGCTGCGGCGGGAGCTGAGCCGGCTCGACACCACCTTCTTCCTCATCTCGGCCATGGTGGTGGTCGACACCATCGGGGCCATCGCCGTCGGGGGTGGGCAGGCCTTCACCTGGCTGGTGGTGCTGTTCGTGTTCTTCTTCATCCCCTCGGCCCTGGCCAGCGCCGAGCTGGGCGCGGCCGTCTCTGACGAGGGCGGGGCCTATGTCTGGGTGCGGATGGCCTTCGGGCGCTTCGCCGGCGCCCTCACCTCCCTGCTGTACTGGGCGGGCACGCCGATGTGGCTGGGCGGGTCGGTCGCGGTCGTGGCCATGTCGGTGTACGGGCGCTTCTTCGGCGAGCTGTCCCAGCCGGCCCTGTACCTGTTCGGGGCGGGGTTCGTCGGCCTGGCCACGCTGGGGGCGGTGGTGCCGCTGCGCTACGGCAAGTGGCTGCCGACCAGCGGGGCCATCGGGCAGATCGGCCTGCTCGCCTTCTTCACCGTCAGCGTGGCCCTCTACGGCGCCCGCCACGGGATCCACGGCATCGCCGTCGGCGACCTGACGCCGACCAGCGCCACCTTCATCGCCGTGGTGCCGGTGCTCCTCTACTCCTTCGTCGGGGTCGAGCTGCCCTCGACCGCCGGGGAGGAGATGCGCAACCCGCGGCGCGACATCCCGGTGGCCATCGCCCGGGCCGGGATCGGGCAGGCGCTGATGTACGGCATCCCCATCCTGGCCGTCCTTGTCGTGCTCCCGGCCGAGCAGGTGACCTCGCTCGGCGGCCTGATCGACGCCATGAAGACGGTCTTCACCGTGTACGGCGGGACGGTCGCGGCCGACGGGTCGGTGGCCCTTTCCGGGGCCGGCCAGCTGCTCGGCTGGGCCAGCGCCCTGGTGTTCATCTGGGTGCTGATGGCCAGCGGCGCGGCCTGGATCATGGGGGCCGGCCGGGCCCAGGCGGCGGCCTGCATGGACGGCGCCGGGCCGCGGGTCCTTGGCCGGATCTCGCCCCGCGCCGGCGTGCCGGTGGTCATGGGGCTGGTGTCGGGGGCGGTGTCGCTGGCCGCGATGGCGGCCAGCCTCTGGATCACCAAGGGCGACGGCCAGAAGTACTTCTCGGCCGCCCTGACCGTCTCCATCGCCCTGATCGTGCTCGCCTACCTGCTGATCTACCCGGCGTTCCTGGCCCTGCGGTTGCGCCGGGCCGACCTGGAACGCCCGTTCCTGGCCCCGGGCGGCAGAGCCGGGGCCTGGCTGATCACCGTCCTCGCCACTGGCTGGTCGCTGCTGGTCACCGCCTGCCTGCTCTGGCCCGGCCTTGGAACGGCCGACCCCGACGCCTCCCTGCCGGCCGGGTTCGAGGGCCAGCGCCTCCAGTTCGAGCTGCTGGTGCTGGCCCCGCTGGCCGCCGTCGTGGCCGCCTGCAGCGTCTTCCACCTGGCCGGGCGGCGGGCCTGACGGTTCAGGAGCGGGCGTCCGCGGCCCTCCAGGACCGGGCGGCCGACGGCTCGACGACGAACCCGGCGACCTCGGCGACCACGCCCGGGTCGCGGAGGATCCGGCGGTGGCCGAGGCCGGTGGTGGAGTGGAGCCGGGCCCCGGGCCACGACCGGGCGATGGCCGCGCTGTCCGGCCAGCCAGTCTCGGTGTCGTGGCGGTCGTGGACCAGCAGCAGCGGCGGGGTCGCGACCCGGCCGGCCATGGCGGGCACGGCAAACGCCGACATCGAGAGCCCGACCCGCCGCTCGATCCGGGCCACGAGGCGGGTGCGGGTCCGCTCGCCGAAGCCGAGGCGGCCGGCGAAGACCCGGGTGTAGGGGACCGGGTCGGCCATGGGGGCGACGAAGGCCATCCGCTCGGCGGCGAGGCCGCGCTCGAGCGCGTAGGCGGCGGCCGTCGCGCCAAGGGAGTGGGCGACCACCGCACGGGCCGGGCCGTTCGCCGCCACCACCGCGGCCAGGGTGTCGGCGAGCTCCAGGACGGTGCCGCGGCCCGGCCCCGAGGGGCCAGGGTCGGAGGCGCCGTGGCTGGGCGCGTCGAAGGCGACCACCCGGAGCCCGGCCCCTGTCAGCGGCCCCACGAACGCGTCGAGCTGCGCCCCCCACCCGCCCCATCCGTGGACCAGGTACACGGGCTCGGCCGCCTCGTCGCCCCAGACCTCGCCGGCGACCGTGCGGCCGTCGAGCTCCAACTGGAACTGGCGGCCCGGCTCGGCCAGCCGGTCGCGGCGGCCGTTGGGGCTGGGGATGCGGAACCAGAGGGCCTCGGCCCAGCGGGCGCCGACGGCGGGCGCGGCCCGCTCGAGCAGAGCGAACGACCGAACGATCGTGCTTTTCTTGCCGGCGGCGAGACGGCTGGCGGGCATGGGCGGTCTCCTCAGGAGGCTGGCCGGCGGGCGGCGAGCAGCAGCGCCTCGACGGCGCGTGTCGCGCGGTCGGCGGCGTCGGGGTCGCCGAGCAGCCGGCTGGCGTGGTGGTAGGCGAGCATCACCCCGTGCAGGTCGTAGGCGAACTGCTCGGGGTCGGCGTCGGGGCGGAACTGCCCTTCGGACACGCCGGTCCGGAACACCTGGGCGATCGTGTCCAGCCAGTCGCGCTGGTCCTGAACCAGCCGGTCGCGCACCGGGCCGGGCTGGGCGTCGAACTCGGCGCTGGCCGCCACGAACAGGCAGCCGCCGGGCAGGGCGTCGGTGTCCCAGGCGAGCCAGCGCCGGAACAGCTCGCGGACCCTCGGCTCGCCCCGGGGGGCGGCCAGGGCGGGGCGGACCACCAGGTCGACGAAGCGGGCCCGGGTGTGGTCGAGCAGCTGGAGCTGGAGCGACTCCTTGGACTGGAAATGGGCGAACAGCCCGCTCTTGGAGAGCTGGGTCGCGGTGGCCAGCGACCCGATCGTCAGCCCGCCCAGCCCGACCCGGCTCGCCACCCGGGCCGCCTCGTCGAGCACGACCTGCCTGGTCTCCGTCCCCTTGGCCATGGAGACATAAAAGCACGAACGTTCGTCTACATCAAGTGCCAGGCGGCCGGGTCGACGGCGAGTCTGCCTCAGCCGGGGCGGCCTCAGCCGGGGCGGCCCCAGCGG
>DATENJ010000222.1:0-6470 GCA_035275125.1 Actinomycetes bacterium
ACCGCGACCGAGCCGCCAACGCCGGCGACCCCGTGCCGGCCGGTCCGGGTCGGCCGGCTGGAGGGGAGCCGCTGCCAGGACGCCGAGGCGACCCTGGTCACCACCACCCTCAAGGGCCCGGACCGGTGGTTCGTCCTGGAGGCCTCGCTGCAGCGGGCGGCCGCGCCGGCCGGGGCCTACGACATCGTGCTGGCCAGCTTCCGGCTCGGCTGACCCAGATCGCTCGGCTGACGACATACGGCGGCCTAGCGCGGATCTACGTAGACAACCTAGTACGCGATCCCCTTCTTTCTGGCGCGCCTGTCCCATATGTTCGGCCCATCCGGCACTGCAGGTCGAGGAGGGGTGGGGGCGAATGGCCTACGTTCGGTCGCGGACGGCCAGGCTCGGCCTGCTGCTCACCTGCCTCTGTCTCCTGGCCTTGGCGGTGGCGTCGCCGACGGCCGCCCAGGAGCCGCAACAGCGGACGGCGGTGGCCGACGGGGCCGCGACCGCCGCCGAGGCGGCCGCCGTGCCCACCGGGATCACGCCCCTCATCGGCGACTTCGACGGCGACCACCGCTCCGACGTCTTCATGTACGGGCCCGGCTCCCTGCCCGACCACGTCTGGCTGGGCCGGCCCGACCGGGCCTTCCGCGGCGCGGCGGTCAACGTCGGCCGCAACTACCTCCCGCTGGTCGGGGACTTCAACGGCAACGGCCACGCCGACATCCTCTGGTACGGGCCGGGCCCGAGCCCCGACGTGCTGTGGTACGGCAAGACCGACGGGGCGTTCTCGGGCTCGGCGGTGAACGTCGCCGGCACCTACGAGCCGCTGCTGGGCGACTTCAACGGCGACGGCGAGAACGACATCTTCTGGTACGGCCCGGGCGCCGGGAAGGACGTGCTGTGGTACGGCAAGGCCTCCGGCGGCTTCAGCGGCCGGGCGGTCACCGTGCACGGCTACTACCAGCCGCTGGTGGCCGACTTCAACGGCGACGGCAAGCGCGACATCCTCTGGTACGGGCCCGGCGGCGGCTACGACGTGCTCTGGCTGGGCCGCGCGACCGGCGGGTTCTCGAGCCGGGCGGTCACCATCGGCCGGACCTACCAGCCGCTGCTCGGCGACTGGAACGGCGACCGGTCGCGCGACATCCTCTGGTACGGGGCTGGCGCAGCCCCCGACGTCCTCTGGTTCGGGCACGCCAACGGCCGCTTCACCGGCAAGGCGATCGACGTCTCGGGCACCTACAGCCCCTTCACCGGCGACTTCGACGGCGACGGCAAGCGCGACATCCTCTGGTACGGGCCGGGGGCCGGTTACGACGTCACCTGGTACGGGCGCTCCGACGGGCGCTTCGGGGCGGTCAAGACCACCGTCCGCGGCAACTACCAGCCCTATGTCGGGGATTACGGCGGGGGCGGCCCCAACGACATCTTCTGGTACGCCCAGGGCGACCCCGACGACTACCTCTGGTTCGGGCACGCCAACCGCGTGTTCACCTCGAGGGCGACCACCCTGGACATCGGCTACACCCGTAACGCCGCGCTGCGCCCGGACGCGATGACCAGCCGCTACGACCCCTACGGCTTCGTGGCCCACGCCAACGGCGCCATCGACGGGCACCTCTACACCAACAGCCGCGAGGCCTTCGACCGCAACTACGCCCGCGGCTTCCGGGTCTTCGAGGTCGACATGGTCCGCCTCGCCGACGGGACGGCCCTTGCCGCCCACGACGGCCTCGAGGCCAACTACGGCCTGAGCAAGTCGTTCAGGGACGCGACCTGGGCCGACCTGGCCGGCAAGAAGTACCTCGGCCAGTACACGGTCATGCGCAGCCAGGACCTGGTCGCCCTGCTCCGCCAGCATCCCGACGCCAACTTCATCCTCGACTCCAAGTACTCGAGGTTCGAGATCTACAAGACCATCCTGAGCCAGGGGCCAGAGCGGAGCGTGCGCGAGCGGATCATCCCGCACATCGAGGACCGGGCCGAGCTGACCGAGTTCCGCACCGCCTACCCGCTCCAGAACTACATGCTGGCCCTGTACCACACCCAGGCCGCGAACCGGTACGACGACCCGATCGCCGGCGACTTCGTCAGCCGCTACCGGGCCCCGGCGGTGATGATGTGGTGGCGCGACCGCAACCTGGCCATCAGCCTGGCCGCCAACGGCCGCGAGAGCCGCCGCTACCGGCCGTCGTTCGCCAGCGCCCTCAGGGGCGCCGGGGCCAACGTCTACGTCCACAGCCTCGGCGACGGCGGCGTCATCCAGTCCTTCTGGGACCGGGACATCGGCGTCTACTCCGACAGCCCGTTCCCGCCCCTCGGCGCCACCGCCCTGCGACAGTCCGAGGAGCAGCTGATCATGCCCGAGTTCCCCGAGGGCGTGATCCCGGCCTGACGGCCTAGCTCTTCCTGGCGGACGCCTTCCCGCCCTTGCGGCCAGCCGCCTTCTTCTGTGCCGTGGTGCCGCCCTGGGTGGGGTTCCCGCCCTTGCCCGAGGCCTTGCCGCCCTTCCTGGACGCGTCCGGGGTGTTGGCGATCTTGGCGGCCCGCTCCTTGGACATGCCCTTGTCCTTGAGCGCCTCGTACTGCTTGGGGTTCTTCACGTTCGCCGACTTCGACGGCATGGACGCTCTCCCTTCGCCGGGACTCTCTCGCGGCTGCTTGCGTTCCCCAGGTACAGGCCCGCCTAACCACGGATGGTGGTCGACACGCCCGCCGCCGGATGGGAACATCTGTTCGATGAGCCCGGCGACGATCCTGCATGCCGACCTGGACGCGTTCTACGCCTCGGTCGAGCAGCGGGACGACCCGGGGCTGCGCGGGCGGCCCGTGATCGTCGGGGGCGGGGTCGTGCTCGCGGCCAGCTACGAGGCCAAGGCCCACGGGGTCCGCACGGCCATGGGCGGCGCCCAGGCCCGCCGGCTCTGCCCCCGGGCGGTGGTGGTCCGGCCCCGCATGGAGGCCTACGCCAAGGCCAGCAAGGACGTGTTCGAGGTCTTCCGGCAGACGACCCCGCTGGTCGAGGGGCTCTCCATCGACGAGGCGTTCCTCGACGTCGGCGGGCTGTGGCGGGTCTCGGGCACCCCCGTCGAGATCGCCATGCGCCTGCGCCGCGAGGTCCGCGAGCGGGTCGGCCTGCCCATCACCGTCGGGGTGGCCAGGACCAAGTTCCTGGCCAAGGTGGCCAGCGGCGTCGCCAAGCCCGACGGCCTGCTGGTGGTGCCAACCGACGGCGAGCTGGCCTTCCTGCACCCGCTGCCGGTCGAGCGGCTCTGGGGCGTCGGCCCGGTCACCGCCGGCAAGCTCCGGGGCCATGGGGTGACCAGCGTCGGCCAGGTGGCGAGGCTCGGCGAGGCGACCCTGGTCACCATGGTCGGCCAGGCCTCCGGCCGCCACCTCCACGCCCTCGCCCACAACCGCGACCCCCGCCCGGTCGACACCGGCCGCCGGCGCCGCTCGATCGGGTCCCAGCGCGCCCTCGGCCGCTCCCCAAAGTCCCCGGCCGACCTCGACGTCATCCTGATCTCGCTGGTCGACCGCATCACCCGCCGGATGCGGACCGCCGGCCGGACCGGCCGGACGGTGGTCCTGCGTCTGCGCTTCGACGACTTCACCCGGGCGACCCGCTCCCACACCCTGTCGTGGCCGACCAGCCACACCCCCACCATCCTGGCCACCGCCCGCACCCTCCTGGCCGTCGCCACCCCGATGATCCAGCGTCAGGGCATCACCCTGATCGGCCTGGCCGTGGCCAACCTCGACGACAGCGGCGCCATCCAGCTCACCCTGCCGTTCGACCGCCAGAGCCAGTCCGCCCTCGACACCGCCCTGGACGACGTCCGCGCCCGCTTCGGCTCCACGGCCATCACCAGGGCCGTCCTCCTCCACCACGACCCGGGCCTCTCGGTCCCGCTCCTGCCCGACTGAGCGCCCCATCGGTCATCATTGCCGGATGGACGACACCGTACGGAGCTACATCGACGCCATCGACCCCGACCACCGGCCACTGTTCGACCGGCTCCATCGTCTGGTCCTCGAGGTGCACCCCGACGCCACGGTGGTGCTCTCCTACCAGATGCCCACCTACAAGGTCGGCCGCAACCGCCTGTTCCTCGGCGTGTGGCGGCACGGCGTCTCCATCTACGGCTGGCAGCAGGGCCGCGACGCCGGCTTCACCGACCGCCACCCGCAACTCAAGTTCAGCAAGGGCACCATCAGGCTCCGCCCCGAGGACGCCGCCACCATCCCCGACGACGAGCTCCGCGCCCTGTTCCGCTCGGTCCTCGACGGCTAGGTCAGGGCGATGGCTGCGACCAGGGTGGCCGGGCTGGAGGTCCCTGGGGCGAGGCTGCACTACGAGGTGCGGGGGGCCGGGCCGGTGCTGCTGGTGGTTCCCGGGATGCCGGCCGACGCCGGGCTGTACTCGGTCCTGGCCCGGCGGCTTGCCGGGAGCTTCACGGTGGTGACCTACGACCCGCGGGGGATGTCCCGGAGCCAGCTCGATGGCCCGTCCACAGACCAGCGGGTGGAGGTCCACGCCGACGACGCCCGGCGGGTCCTCGACGCCGTCGGGGCGGGACCGGCCCATGTGCTGACCGACAGCATCTCCGGCCTTGTGGGCCTGCACCTGGCCGTCACCGAGCCCGAGCTCCTGCGCACCCTGGTCGTGTTCGAGCCGCCGGCGACCGAGCTGCTCCCCGACCGCGAACGATGGCGCGCCTTCTACGAGGAGCTGCACGACACCTACAGCACCCAGGGGCTCTATCCCGCCCTGCACAGGTTCGCCGAAGCAGCCGGGCTGGGCGGCGGTGGGCCGCCCGACCCCGACCCGGACCCCGAGACCACGGCCGCGATGGCCCGTATGGACCAGAACCTCGACTTCTGGCTGGCCCACGTGGTCCGCCCGTCGTTCATGGGCTACACGCCCGACATCCCCGCCCTGCGCGCCGCCCCGGCCCGGATCGTCGTCGCGATCGGCGACGCCTCAGGCCCTCACCAGGTGGCCTGGCAGGCCACCCACGCCCTGGCCGAGCAGCTCGGCACCACCCTCCTGACCGTCACCGGCGACCACGAGGTGATCACCAGGCATCCTGGCGAGGTCGCCGAGCTGCTGCGGAGGGTCCTTGAGCCTGGTGGTCGGCGGTCAGGACGCTGACGGTGTTGGCGGTCACGATGGCCGCGATGGCCAGCCATTCGACCCACTGCAGGGACTGGTCGAGGACGACGAGGCCGATGAGGGCGGCCAGCACCGGGTTGACGCTCATGAAGACGCCGAAGAAGCGGGCCGGGACCCGGCGCAGGGTGAACAGGTCGGCGACGAAGGGGACCGCGGAGGCGAGGATGCCGGCGGCGGCCGCGTAGCCGAGGGCCCTGGCCGTCGGCGGGTGGTGGAGCAGCGTCACGATGCCGATCGGCACGTACAGCAGGGCGGACAGGGCGGCGGCGGCGGCCGACCCCTCCGCTCCGGGCAGCCGCTGGCCGATCACCCGGTTGAGCAGGATGTAGGAGGCCCAGCAGACGGCGGCCAGCAGGCCGAGGGCGATGCCGAGGTAGTCGGTGGTGGGCTCCGGGCGGGCGAGGACGACCACGGCCGCCCCGGCGAACAGGGCGCAGACGAGGTCCACCCTGCGGCGCGAGCCGGCCAGCGCCACCGACAGCGGCCCGAGGAACTCGAGCGTCACCGCAAGGCCGAGGCCGATCCGGTCGATGGCGGTATACAGCGACAGGTTCATCGTGGCGAACACCAGCGCCAGGGCGAGCACCGGCCGCCACTGACGCCCGGTGAACGAGCGCAGCCGGGGGCGGCCGATGGCCAGCAGTGCGACCCCGGCCACCCACTGGCGGACGGCCACCACCCCGGCCGGCCCGAGCACGGGAAAGGCCAGCGCCCCCAGGGCCGCGCCGAGCTGGTTGGAGAGCCCGCTGCCGAGCATCGTGACCACGCCGACAGAGCGGCCGGCCCGCCCGGCCGGGCCGTCGGGAGGAGCGGAGACGCCGGGTCGTCGCTGGAGTGCCGAGATCGTCATGGCCCGAGTATGCTTCGCGCCCATGCATACGCAAAATGCATGGATGTGGTCAGCCATACGATAGGGTTATGGAACTCGAGCTGCGACACCTGCGCTGCCTGGTCGCCATCGTCGACGCCGGCAGCTTCACCGACGCCGCCATCGACCTGGGCGTCTCCCAGGCGGCGGTGTCCCGCACGCTGCTCTCACTCGAGGCCGTCCTCGGCGTCCGGCTGCTGCACCGGACCAGCCGCAGCGTCGCCCCGACGACCGCGGGCGTGCAGGTCCTGGCCAGGGCCAGGCAGCTCCTGGCCGAGGCCGACAACCTGGTTCGCGAGGCCACCACCGGCCACACCCGGCTGCGCGTCGGCCATGCCTGGTCGGCCATGGGCCGCCACACCCCGGAGTTCCAGCGCCGCTGGGCCGTCCGCTACCCCGACGTCGAGCTGCAGCTGATCCGCACCAACTCGGCCACCG
>DATENJ010000223.1:0-3124 GCA_035275125.1 Actinomycetes bacterium
CCCGGCAGCTCCGGCTGGTCGGGCACCGCCGGCGCGGACCCGGCCTCAGCGTCGGCGGACGGCGCCTCGCCGCTCGTTCCGCCTCGCCGGCCCTTGGCCGGCGTCGACGAGGGCACGAACTCGACACCCTGGGCCTTGGCGATGATCGCGCCGATGAGGTCCGCCTTGCGGAGTCGCTGGATGCCCTGGACACCCATGGACGAGGCGATCGCCTGCAGCTCGGGCAGGACCTTTCCCTCGAGGATGCCTCGTTCGGTAGTTGCCATGTTCACCTTCCCTGTGAGGCGGCGGCGTGCCGGCTGGAGGAGCCGGGGACCGTACGTCGCCACCCGGTTGCCGGGTTCTTGAGCTTTGTGGGCGCCTGCTCGATGCGGCACCGTGGGGAGAAACTCGCGTTCGCTCCTAATCCTGTTCCCGTCGACGGGGCCGGGCGGCGCGGCACGAACCGCACACCGCCAGAGGCTGGCGTCCGATCACATGACCCGGTCGACTGCTCGAACGGAACTGGTGGTTGCCACCGCTGGCCAGCCTCGCCGGGAGCGCCGAAATCGCCAAAGAATGAGCCGATAAGGCGGGGGCGTCGACTGAATTGGCCAGCGACTGAGACGTTTCGCATTGTACGGGCCTTGGCGGGAGGAGCGCAACAGGCGTCATTCCTCCATCAACACGCGGACGTCGCCGTCCTTGTCGAGCAGGGAGAACCCGGTCGTCTCGCCCTGGCGCTGGAACACGATCGACACGGTCGAGCCGCCGATCCTGAGATCGTGCAGCTCGACGGTGTTGAGCCAGCCGGGCAGATGCGGCTTGTTCACGTTGATCGTGTTGGCCGGGGCGTCGGCCGAGATCCCGAGCATCGCCTGGAGGAGCAGGAACGGGGCCCCGGCGGCCCACGCCTGGGGCGAGCAGGCGACCGGGTAGGCCACCGGCCGGTTCGGGGAGCGGCGGGTGAAGCCGCAGAACAGCTCGGGCAGGCGCATGTCGTCGACCGTCACGGCCATCTCGAACATGGCCGTGGCCAGCCGGTTGGTCGCCTTGGCGAACCCGTAGCGCTTCAGCCCGGCCCCGATGATGGCGTTGTCGTGCGGCCAGATGGAGCCGTTGTGGTAGCTCATCGGGTTGTAGGCGGCGGCCGACTTGGAGAGGGTGCGCACCCCCCAGCCGGAGAACATGTCCGGGGCCAGCAGCCGCCTGGCCATGGGCCCGGCCATGTCCGGGTCGACGATGCCGCAGTACAGGCCGTGGGCCGGGTTGGAGGAGATGGACGCCACCTGGCGCTTCTCGCCGTCGAGGGCCATGGCGTAGAACTGCTCGGACTCGACCCAGAAGCGCTCGTTGAAGGCGGTGCGCAGCGCGGCCGCCTCCTGGCGCAGGGAGACCGCCCGCGGGGCGTTGCCGAGGGCCTCGAACACCTCGGCCATGCGCTGCTTGGCCAGGTAGACGTAGGCCTGGACCTCGGCCAGGGCGATCGGGCCCTCGGCCAGCTTGCCGTCGACGTGGACGACCGAGTCGTGGGAGTCCTTCCAGCCCTGGTTGGCCAGCCCGCGGGGGCTGGAGCGCTGGTACTCGAGGAAGCCGTCGCCGTCGAGGTCGCCGTAGTCGGCGATCCAGGTCAGCGCCCGCTCGATGTTGGGCAGCAGGTCGCGGCAGAACTCGAGGTCGCCGGTCCAGCGGTAGTAGGTGCCGAGCAGCAGCAGCCACAGCGGGGTCGAGTCGATCGAGCCGTAGTAAGGGGTGTGGGGGATGATCCCGGCCCCGGCCAGCTCCCCCTGGCGCAGCTCGTGCAGGATCTTGCCCGGCTGGGCGTCGCGCCACTCGTCGACCTCGTCGGCCTGGAAGGCGGCCAGCACCTCGAGGGTGGTCCGGGTCAGGTCGGGGTTCAGCATCAGGGTCTGGTGGCAGGTGAGCAGCGAGTCACGCCCGAACGGGGCCACGAACCAGGGGATCCCGGCCGCCACCATGCTGCCGTGGCGGGTCGGGGTGAGCAGCGCCCTGAGGTCCCGCAGGCCCCGCGAGAGCAGCGAGTTGTAGAGCTCGTTGTCGGTCCAGACCCGGGTGCAGGCACGCTCCCAGCTCTCGTAGGAGCGGCGCAGGTCGTGCATGACGATGTCGAAGGAGCGCTCGGGGGGGCTGGACCCGGCCGCCCTCGGCTCGACCGTGAGGGCGATCAGCTCGGTCTGGGTCGGCTCCAGCCGCAGCTGCCAGGAGGCCACCACCAGTTCGTCCTCGACCGTGACCTCGGTCGGCTCGAGCTCGAAGGCGATACGGGTCTCGCGGAAGACGCCGTCCTCGCCGGCGTAGGCGAACACGGCCGAGCGCCGGTCGGCCTTGGGCCGGGCCAGCCGGCCCCGTGCGGCCCGCTTCAGCCCCCGGACCTCGAAGATGTCGGCGAAGTCGGTGCCGAAGGTCAGCTTGACGGTGAGGGTTGCGGCGGCGGCGTTGTAGTTCTTGATCCGGATTCGCTCGAACAGGCGGCCCTCGATCACCCGGGTGCGGCGGATGTTGATCGTCCCCTGGACGTGGGCGACGCTGCCGTCCTCCTCCAGGAGGTCCTGGTTGGCCAGGTCGACGTGGCTGGCGAAGGCCCGGTCGGCCGAGGTCGACAGCAGCAGGGGCGCGTGCCCGTTGACCTCCAGCCGGAAGTCGGACAGGTAGCGGGTGTCCTGCCAGTAGAAGCCGGCGCCGGTGGCCTGCTCGGCGTCGAGGTTCCCCTCGGCGTCGGCGCAGAGGAACATGTCGCCTTCCTTGGTCGACCAGAGCCGCTCGGTGCGGGCGTGCATGACGGCCACGACGCCCTTGACCAGCACGCGGTTCACCGAGGCGTCGGCCAGCACGAACTCCTCGCCGGCGGGCGAGGTCAGCTTGTCGGGCACGGGAGTCTCCGCGTTCTTGGCTGCGGACAGGGAGCGGCTGCCTCATCCTTCGGCGGTCAGCCACGCGACTTGAGCGGCAGTGTACCCCGCTGGCTAGCCGCCGAGGGCCCCGGAGCGGGCCAGCTCGAGCTGGCGGACCCGCCAGCCGTCGGCGCCGGTCGTGGCCAGGGCCTCGGTGGCGTCGGCCAGGGCGCCGGGGGCGGCCGGGCGGGGGCAGAGGACCAGCAGCGACGGGCCGGCCCCGGACACAAAGG
>DATENJ010000224.1:0-3641 GCA_035275125.1 Actinomycetes bacterium
CGCGGCCGCCGTCCAGCTGGCCCTCGACGAGGCCCAGGCCTGGTCGTCGCTCGGCGACCAGGGCCGGGCCGCCGGCGCCCGTCACCAGGCCGCCCTCACCAGGGCCATGCTCCCGACCGCGGCCTGGTAGACCCCACCGGGGGCGCCCGGTATTGCGTGAGTGAATTAGGCTTGGCGCCGACAGCATCGACGTGACCCGGGAGCCCGCAGTGTCCGACCTGTTCGCCTGGCCCACCGTGCTCGGCCCGCTGCTGCGCCGTGAGGACCTCAGCGAGGAGCAGTCCGGCGCGGCCATGGGCTCGGTGCTGGCGGGGGAGGCCACCTCGGCCCAGATCGCCGCCTTCGCCACCGGCCTGCGCATCAAGGGCGAGACCGCCGCCGAGATGACCGGCATGGTCAGGGCCATGCTGGCCGCGGCCGCGCCGCTCGAGGTGCCGGGGCCGCTGCTCGACACCTGCGGCACCGGCGGCGACCGGGCCGGCACCTTCAACGTCTCCACCCTGGCCGCGCTGGTCGCCGTCGGCGCCGGCCAGCGGGTGGCCAAGCACGGCAACCGGGCCGCCTCCGGCCGCTGCGGCAGCGCCGACCTGTTGGAGGCGCTCGGGGTGGCGATCGCCCTGCCGCCCGAGGGGGTGGCGGCCACCATTGAAGAGGTCCGCATCGGCTTCTGCTTCGCCCCCGTGTTCCACCCGGCGATGCGCCACGCCGGCGGGCCCCGTCGCGAGCTCGGTGTCCCGACCGTGTTCAACTTCCTCGGGCCCCTGGCCAACCCGGCCAGGGCCGGCCACCAGGCCCTCGGCGTGGCCGACCCGCGCATGGCCCCGATCATGGCCGAGGTCCTGCGCCGCACCGGGGTCCACCACGCCCTGGTGTTCTACGGGCACGACGGCCTGGACGAGCTGACCACCACGACCACCTCGACCCTGCTCGACGTCAGCGCCGACGGGATCCGGGAGCTGGTGGTCGACCCCACCGAGCTGGGCCTGGCCGCCGTCGAGCGCGAGGACCTGGTCGGCGGCGACGTCGACCGCAACGTCGCCATCGCCAAGGAGGTCCTGGACGGCCAGGGCGGCCCGGCCCGCGACATGGTGCTGCTCAACACCGCCGCCGCCCTGGTCGCGGCCGACGCCGCCATCAGCCTGCCCGAGGGGCTGGAGGCGGCCGCCCGTTCGATCGACGACGGCCGGGCCAGGGACGCCCTCGACGCCTGGGTCGAGAGCTCCGGCCGCATCGCCGCCGGCGCGCAGGCCTAGGCCGTCGCTGAGGGACCGGATCGCCAGGGTCGGGGGTCGCTGGGGACGAGGCCGAACAGCAGGGTGGTCCGGCGTCCGCCGCCGTCGACAGCGGGGACGTGCTCCCGCAGGCGGCCCTCCAGCTGGAAGCCGCACTTCTCGGCGACCCGGGCCGAGGCCCGGTTGCGGCTGTCGCACTGCCAGGCCAGCTTGTGGATGGGCCAGTCCGCGTCGGCCCAGTCGACCATGGCCCGCAGCACCCTGGTGCCGAGGCCTCGTCCAGCCTCGTCGGCCCGCACCCACATGCCGATCTCGACGGTGCCCTGCGCCAGCGGCTGCCCGCGGAGCATGAACCCGGACCCGGCCACCAGCCGCTCGGCTCGCCACACCCCGAGACTCCACTCCTCGCCGAGCAGCCAGCGGGCCCAGCTCTGGCGGACGTACCCCTCGGAGTCCTCGACGGTGGTGTCGGGACGAGCCCAGTCCATGAACTCGCGGAGGTGCTCGTAGGAGGAGACCGTCGCCCGGTTGAGCTCCCCGCCGTCACCGGGCCGCCAGCCGCGCAGCAGCAGGTCCCCCTGGCGGTGCTCCTCGGGCGCGAGGAAGGGCACCAGCCGGGTCAGTCCGGCTGGCCGGCCTCGAAGCCGACCGAGAACATCTGGTCCAGGTCGTGACGGGAGTAGGTGCGGAAGGCGATCAGGGTGCGGGTCGTCTCCACACCCTTGACCTTGCGGATGTGCTCGGTCACGGTCGCGGCCAGGTCGTCGTGGTCGCCGACCCGGACCACGGTGACCAGGTCCCAGTCGCCGGCCACCGAGTAGACCTCGCTGACCCCGTCCAGGTCGGCGAGCGCCTGAGCGGTCTCCGGGGTCTGGTCGACCTCGCAGGTGACGAGCACGATGGCGGTGACCAACTCCGGACCCTCCCACCTCGGCGAACAGAGCCGGACCGTAGCAGCCCCACGGAGCCCGGCGCAATGGCCCCGGGCCGCGACGGGTCAGGCGTCGACGCGCTCCAGGGCGACGGCCATGCCCTGGCCGCCGGAGATGCAGAGGGTGGCCAGCCCGCGCCTCGCCCCCTGCCGCTGGAGCTGGTGGACGACGGTCCCGATGATGCGGGCGCCGGTCATGCCGATCGGGTGGCCGAGGGCGATGGCGCCGCCGTTGACGTTGGTCCGCTCCCAGTCGAACTTGAGCTCGCGGTCGCAGGCCAGGACCTGGGCCGCGAACGCCTCGTTGACCTCGACCACGTCGATCTCGGGGAGCGTCCAGCCGAGCTTGGCCAGCAGCTTCTGGGTGGCCGGGACAACGCCCCAGCCCATGATGTGCGGGTCGACTCCGGCGCTGGCCCAGCCGGCGACCCTGGCCAGCGGGCGGAGCCCCTCGGACCGGGCCACCTCCTCGGCCATCACCACCAGGGCGGCGGCACCGTCGCAGATCCCCGAGGAGTTGCCGGCGGTGACCGTTCCCGGGTCGCGGAACACCGGCTTGAGCTTGGCCAGGGCCTCAAGCGTTGTGCCTGGCCGAGGGTGCTCGTCGCGCTCGACCGTGACCGTCCGGCGCCGGGCGTCGAAGGTGTCGACGGGCACGACCTCGTCGGCGAAGCGGCCGGCCTCCCACGCCTCGCCCGCCCGGCGCTGGGACTGGAGCGCGAACGCGTCCTGCTCCTCGCGGCTCACCGCGTACCGCTCGGCCAGGTTTTCGGCCGTCTCGCCCATCGCCTCCCCGGCCAGCGGGTCCATGAACCCGTCCGAGGACATGCCGTCCTCGATCACCGCCGGCCCCATCCGGTACCCGCCGCGCATCCCCCGCAGCAGGTACGGCGTGCGGGTCATGTTCTCCATCCCGACGACCAGCGCCGCGTCGATCTCGCCGAGAATGATCGACCCGGCCGCCAGCGTCAGCGCCTTGGCGCTCGACCCACACGCCTTGTTGACCGTGTAGGCGGGCACCGTCTCCGGCACCCCAGCCCGGATCGAAACCTGCCGCCCCGGGTTCGGCCCGTTCCCCGCCTGACGCCCATGCCCGGCAACCGTCTCGTCCACCCGCCCCGGGTCGACCCCAGCAGCATCAAGCGCCGCCCGAGCGGCAGCGATCCCAAGGTCAACCGCCGGCACCTCGGCGAACGCCCCCATGAACCGCCCCATCGGGGTCCGCTTCGCGCCCACCACCACAACCGAACGCTGCTCCATAACCCCTCCAAGGCCCACCAGAACTCCCACCCATTGTAGGTGGCCCCACTCCCGGGCCCGGGGTTGAAGGGGGAGGCCAGGTCCCGACCCAGCCGGAGCGGGGGCGGGCGAGTTCGGATGGCCGCCTGGCCTGACCCGCGGACGGGCCACGGCTGGGCGGTGCCTGGGGCCTCGGCCGAGTGGCCGGGCCTACTGGCGGGACCGAGCGGAGGCCGAGC
>DATENJ010000225.1:0-3166 GCA_035275125.1 Actinomycetes bacterium
GACGCCCTGGTCGTCACCGTCGGGCTGGGCATGGTCTCCTGGGTGTTCCTGGTCGTTCCCTACGCCCGGGCGCCGGAGCTCACCCTGCTGGAGCGGGTCGTCTCGATGGCCTACCCGATCATGGACGTGCTGCTGCTGGCGACGGCGGTCCGGCTGGTGGTCGACGGTGGCCGCCGCCCGCCGGCGTTCTGGATCCTGGCCACCGGCGTCGGCGCCCTGCTGGTCACCGACACCCTCTACAGCATCGTCCAGCTGGCCGGCGGCTACCACACCGGCAGCCCCATCGACGTCGGCTGGATGACCTGGTATGTCTGCTGGGGCGCGGCCGCCCTGCACCCGACGATGGGCGCCCTGTCCGAGCCGGCCCCGCCGCGGCAGGCGCAGCTGACCCGCTGGCGGCTCGGGCTGCTGGCCGGGGCGTCGCTGCTGGCCCCGGCCATCCAGGTGGTGCAGCTGGCCCGCGGGCAGCACACCGAGGGCCTGGTGATCGCGGTCGGGTCGATGGTGCTGTTCGGGCTGGTGCTGGCCCGCCTCCAGGGGTTGGCCGGCGAGGTGGCCGCCCTGGCCGGGCTGCGCAAGCGCCTGCTGGACCGGACCGTGCAGGCACGCGAGGAGGAACGCATCCGCCTGGCCGCCGACCTGCACGACGGGCCGATCCAGCGGCTGACCGGGGTCGCCTACAGCGCCGACCTGAGCCGCCGGCGCATGGCCCGCGGTGACCTGGCCGGCGGCCAGGAGCTGCTCGTCTCCATGGAGGACGACATCCGCCATGAGGTGACCGCCCTGCGCCAGGTGATGATGGAGCTGCGCCCCCCGGCCCTGGACGAGTGGGGGCTGGCGGCGGCCCTCACCGACTACGCCACCGCGTTCCAGCGCCAGGTCGGCGTCGCCTGCACCGTCAAGGCCGACCTGCCGGTGCGGCTGACCCCGGCCCAGGAGACGGTGCTGTACCGGATCGCCCAGGAGGCCCTGGCCAACGTGGCCAAGCATGCCCGGGCAGGCCATGTCTGGGTGACCCTGGACGCCGCCGGCGACCAGGTGCGGCTCCAGGTACGCGATGACGGCGCCGGCTTTGTCACCACCCGCAGCTTCGACCCGCTCGGTGGCCAGCTCGGGCTCAACCATTTCGGCCTGGCCAGCATGCGCCAGCAGATCGAGATGGCCGGCGGGGCCTGGCAGCTCCACTCCCGCCCCGGCCACGGCACCACCGTCACCGTGACCGTCGCCGGCCCAGGGTCCGGCAAGCTGCTGTCCCAGGACCGCGTGTGAGCAACCAGGAGGACATCGGGGATGAGCGATCACCGCCAGCTCGACCCGGAGATCGCCGCCCACTACACCAGCGTGTCCGAGCAGCAACGGCTCGGGCCCTTGAGCCTGGAACGAGTCCGGACCTGGGAGCTGCTGGGCCGGCACCTGCCACCCCCGCCCGCGGTCGTGCTGGACATCGGCGGCGCCGCCGGGGTCTACGCCCTGCCCCTGGCCGCACAGGGCTACCAGGTCCACCTGGTCGACCCGGTGGCATTGCACGTCCAGCAGGCCCTGCACGCCTCGGCCGAGCAGCCGGCCACCCCGCTGGCCAGCGCCAGCGTCGGTGACAGCCGGCAGCTGGACTGGCCGGACGCCAGTGTCGACGGCGCCCTGCTGCTCGGCCCCCTGTACCACCTCACCGACCGGGCCGACCGGGTCAACGCGCTGACGGAGGCGGGGCGGGTGCTCCGCCCGGGCGGGGTGCTGGTCGCGGCGGCGATCTCCCGCTTCGCCTCCACCATGGACGGCCTGCTGCGCGGCTACATCGACGAGCCCGGCTTCGAGGCCATCGTCGAGCGTGACGTGCGCGATGGTCAGCACCGCAACCCGACCGGACGGCCGGAGTGGTTCACCACCGCCTACTTCCATCTGCCCGAGGAGCTCGGCGGGGAGGTCGCCGAGGCCGGCCTGCGGCTGGGTGCCCTGCTGGCCGTCGAGGGACCGGCCTGGATGCTGCCCGACATCGGGCAGCGGCTCGCCGACCCGACCCGGCGCGAGCGGGTCCTTGCCGCCATCCGCCGTCTCGAGACCGAGCCGAGCCTGCTCGGGGCAAGCTCCCACCTGCTCGCCGTCGCCTACCGCTGACCGCCGCGGACAGCCGCGCCGCGCATGGCTGCACGGATCGGCAAGGAGCGTGCACGGCAGGAGCAGAGCTGGACCAACGGCGTGGTGACACTGGGCTGGAAGGCAGCCAATCCTGGAGGTACAGGTGTACGACTACATCGTTGTCGGCGCCGGGAGTGCCGGGAGTGTGGTCGCGGCCCGGTTGAGCGAGGACCCGTCCACCAGCGTCCTGGTGCTCGAAGGCGGACCACCCGATGACGTCCCCGAGATCGCCATGCCAGCCGCCGCCCCGACGCTGTGGAGCGGCCCGCTGACCTGGGACAACGCGACGGTCCCGCAGCGAGACGCGGCGCAGCGGGTCATCCCCTGGCCGAGCGGGCGGACCCTTGGGGGCAGCTCCTCGATCAACGGCATGATCTATGTCCGCGGCAATCCGCTCGACTACGACGGCTGGCGTGACGCCTACGGCTGCACGGGCTGGGGCTACGCCGACCTGCTGCCCTACTTCCTCCGGGCCGAGGATCAGCAGCGCGGCGAGTCCCCCTACCACGGCACCGGGGGGCCGCTGCGGGTGGAGGACCAGCGCTACGAGCACCCGCTGAGCCGGGCCTGGCTGGAGTCGGCCGTCGCGTCCGGGCTGGCTCGCAACGAGGACTTCAACGGCGCCCACCAGGACGGCGTTGGCCACTACCAGATGACCCAGCGGGAGGGACGGCGCTGGTCGGCCGCTGACGCCTACCTCCGGCCGGCCATGGGGCGCCCCAACCTCACCGTTGAGACCAACGCCGTCGTCAGCCGGCTAGTCCTCGAAGGCGAACGGGTCGCCGGGGTGCGCTATGTCCGTGACGGGGCGACCCGCGAGGCCCGCGCGACCAGCGAGGTCGTCGTCGCCTGCGGGGCGGTCAAGACGCCCCAGCTGCTGCTGCTGTCGGGGATCGGCCCGGCCGACCAGCTGCGCGCCCACCGCATCGCGGTGGTCGTCGAGGCCCCCGCCGTCGGGGCCGGCCTCCAGGACCACCCGATGGTCCTGACGGGCTGGGGGACGCCGGGCACCCGGAACCTCTGGGAGGAGCTC
>DATENJ010000226.1:0-6150 GCA_035275125.1 Actinomycetes bacterium
CCGACCGGCACCCCGGGCCGGAGCTGGCCGCGGGCGAGCGCGGACGTCCCGACCCAGCCGACCGCCAGTGCGAGCGGGAACGCCACCAGGCCGACCACCGTGAGCTCGTAGGTGGCCAGGAGGAACGCCTGCCGGCTGGAGGCGCCGCGCAGCTTGGCGAGCGCAATCTCGCCCGCCCTGGCGTCCGCCGCCATGCGCGCGACAACCAGCAGCATGAGCAGGGCCACGGCGTCGAGCTGCACGGTGGCGAGCAGCACCGGAGTGGTGAGCGCCCGGCGATCCAGCCCGGCCTGGTCGACCAGGAAGGGCAGCCGGCTCTCGACGCGCGTGCCGCCGGCGGAGGCCCAGGCTTCCCGGCGTGCCTGGGTGACCGCCCCGACCAGGGCGGTGGCGTTGCTCAGGCTGACACGTCCCGGGTCGAGCGCACGCTCCGCCGACACCGACAGGCTCCTGGCCAGCGAGCGGTCGAGCTCCCGCAGCAGCGCCGTGTGGTCCACCAGGACCGCGTCGATGGGCGGGTCGCGACCGGCCTCGTTCTCCGGAGAGGGAACGTACGCGCGCAGCCCCCACCAGGGATCGGCGGGGGTGGGCTCGTAGATCCCCGTCACCACCAGGCCGGACGCGACCGGCTCGCCCCGCAGGGTGGTGGCCGCAAGTCGGCTCCCCGGCCGCAGGCCGAGCCGCCGCGCCATGCGCGGACTCACCGCGGCCTGCATCCGCTGGCCCTCTGTGCCGGCGACCGGGCAGCGGCCGGCACGCAGCCGCAGGTGCCCGCAGAGACCCTCGCGGGCGGCGATTCGCGCCCTCGGTCCCTCGCTGTCCCCAGGCCGCGAGTACGTCAGGAAGCCCTCGCTCTCCAACCCGAACACCGGCGGTGTCAGCGCGGTCGTGGCCAGGCTGGGACTGTTCCCCAGCAGTTGGCGCAGCCGCGCCACCTCGGCGCTGCTCGCGACCTTCCGCTCGACAAGGAGCCCGGCGCTCGACGGCGAGGTCGCCGCGAGGCGGTCCTGCAGCAGGGACTCGCCGGCCGCCCGCAGGTACATCGCCCCGGCCGCGGCCACGCCGACCGCGAACGTGGTCAGGGCGATCAGCGCCAGCGTGAGCCCGGCCCTGGCGGCCAGGGCGCGCATGGCCAGCCAGAGGCCACCGAGCGCGTCCCGCCCGATCCTGCGCACCCGCCCCAGCGCACCAGGCCCGCCTGCATCCTCACGCGTCCGCATGGTCCACACCGTAACGAGTGGTGGCGTCCTGTCCCACCGCGAGGGCGAGGGCCGCGTCCACGCTCTGTGAACGGCCCTGCTGGAAGGCCCGCTGGGCGGCCTCCGGCGAGAGGTGGGCCCGGGCCTCGGCCTCGGGGTCGCCAAGGAACCCCGCCAGGAACTCGAGGGGGGCTCGGCCGCCGACCTGCTCGCGGAGGGATTCCGCGGTCCCCATCAGTCGCAGCGCGTCCTCGTAGCGGTCTTCCCACCTCGCCAGGTAGGCCAGGCCCAAGATGACCGACACGATGCCCAAGGGACTGTCGACGGCACGGAACAGCTGCAGCGCTTCCAGCACGGTGGAATGGGCCTCGGCCAGACGACCGGCGCGAGCGTAGACGACGGCCAGCCAGACCAGGGCGTCGGCAAGCTGGAGGCGGTGTCCCGTCCGGCGCCAGGGGGCCACGGCCTCCTCGGCCCTGGCGATCGGGGGACCCCAGTTGCCGGCCGCGAGGTCGCGGATCACGATCATCCACTCGGCCCGGGCGATCCCGGCCTCGTCGCCAGCCTGGCGGAACAGCTCCAGGCTCTCCTCGAACAACCGGGCGGCGGTGTCGAACTCACCCTCGGCGCCGGCGACGAACCCCTGGTTGTAGAGCGCCTCAGCGATGCGGGCGGGGTCGCCGAGCTGCCGCTCGATGGCCAGGGCCTCCTGGTAGTGCCCGCGGGCCGCGGCCAGGTCCTCCTGCCACCAGGCGATCCCCCCGGCCCCGGCCAGGGCCTTGGCCCTGGCCTCGGTCGGCGCCTGCCCCGACGGCATGGCCAGGACCTCCTCGAGCCAGCGCCGGCCCTCGGTCAGGTGCCCGCGCTGCTGCCAGAACCGCCACAGGGCGCCGGCGGCCGTCTGGGCCCGCCCGGCGTCGCCGGTCTCCACGGCCCACCGGAGGGCGGCGCGGATGTTGGCGTGCTCCTGGTCGCAGCGGTCCAGCCACTGGCCCTGGTCTTCGCCGGTGAGGTGGGGTTCGGCCTCCTCGGCCAGGCCGAGGAAGTGCTCGGCGTGGCGCCGGCGGACCGGGTCGAGGTCGCCGGTGGCCTCGAGCTGCTCCAGCCCGAACTCCCGGATCGTCTCCAGCATCGAGAACCGCGCCGGGAGCCCGGGCGGCTCGGCCCTGCGGACCAGCGACTTGTCCACCAGCGAGGTCAGCCCGTCCAGGAGGTCCAGGCCGAGCTCCCCTGGGTGGCACACCGCCTCGGCCGAGTCCAGCGTCCAGCCCCCTGAGAACACCGACAGCTCGGCGAACAGGCGTCGCTCGGCCGGGTCCAGGAGGTCGTGGCTCCAGGCGATGGTGTTGCGGAGGGTCCGCTGGCGGTCCGGCAGGGTCCGGCCGCCGGAGGTGAGCAGGGCGAGGCGCTGCTGGAGCCTCGGCAGGAGCTGGGAGGGCGACAGCACCTTGGTCCGGGTGGCCGCCAGCTCGATGGCCAGGGGCAGACCGTCCAGCCGGGCGGTGATCTCGGCCACCGCCCGGGCGTTCTCGTCGGTCAGCTGGAACGCTGGCCGCACCGTCCGGGCCCGCTCGGTGAACAGCCGGACCGCCTCGAGCTCGCCAAGGGTCTGCAGGTCGGGGAGCCGCCGCGGGTCCGGCAGATCAAGCGGCGGCACCGCGTAGGCCTGCTCGCCCCGCAACGCCAGCACGACCCGGGAGGTGACCAGCACCTTCAGCCTTGGCGCTGCGGTGAGGAGCTCCTTCAGCAGCGGAGCCGCCTCCACCACCTGCTCGAAGTTGTCGACCACCAGCAGGAGCTCCTTGTCGCGCAGGCGCTCCCGGACCACCTCCAGGACGGAGCGGCCGGCCGCCTCCGGGACCGCAAGGGCCCGGGCCACGACCGAGGTGACGAGCGCCGGATCGGTGACCGAGGACAGGTCCGCGAAGAAGGCGCCATCCTTGAACGCTGGGAGGAGCTCGCCAGCGACCTGGAGGGCCAGGCGGGACTTGCCGGTGCCGCCCGGGCCAGTCAGCGTGAGCAGCCGGGTGTGCTCCAGCAGCGCCCTGACCTCGGCGATCTCCCGCTCCCGGCCGACGAACGAGGTGAGCTGCACCGGGAGGTTGCCGCGTCTGGCGTCCAGCGTCCTCGGCGGCGGGAAGTCGGCCGGGACGCCCTCGATCACCAGCTCGTGCAGGTGCACAGGCAGGGTGATGTCCTTCAGCCGGTGCTCACCGAGGTCGCGGAGGGAGACCCCCTCCGGCAGGGAGTGCTGCACCAGCCCTCGTGTGGCCTCGGAGACCAGGACCTGCCCGCCGTGGCCGGCGGCGGCGATCCGGGCGGCCCGGTTCACGTCGATGCCGACGTAGTTGTCCCCGCCAAGGACGCCCTCGCCGGTGTGCAGGCCCATCCGCACCCGTACCTGGGGGGCGGGGGACCAGTCGTGGTCGGCAAGGCCGCGCTGGGCGGCGACCGCGGCCCGAACCGCCCCGACCGGTCTGGGGAACACGACAAAGAAGGAGTCGCCCTCGGTGCTGACCTCCACGCCGCCGCCCGCCGCGACGGCCTGGCGCACGATGGCCGCGTGCGGGTCCCGGACCGCGACGTACCGGTCGCCCAGATCCTCCAGCAGCCGGGTGGAGCCCTCGATGTCGGTGAACAGGAAGGTGACGGTTCCGGTCGGCAGCGCCGCCGGGCGGCCGCCGCCCTGGTGACCCTCGCCTGGGTGTGGCGTCCCCACAAGGTCGCCTCCCTTCGAGCAGCCCCTCCCCATCCCGCACCGTGGACGCCGACGCGACCGCGGTCGCAGGCGACGCATGAGCATAGCTGGCCAGCGCGGCCGCGACGAGCAGACCCGACGATTCCCTGGTCGACCCGGAGGCGGGATGCGGTGTGCCCGTCAGCCCTGCTCGGATACTGCCAGCGGCAGCGCCAGGATCGACCCGGCGGCGATCAGCTGGCCGTCCTCGCAGATCATGACGTGGTCCCCGAGGACCAGCACCTCGACCCAGGGGCTGCTCAGCGTGGACACCCAGCTCCGCAGGTCGGGGGCGCCCGGTTGGGATGCGTCGCGGTCGCGTCCGGTCCTCCGGGGAAGCCAGGACCGAACCTCTCGCCATCTGACCATGATGCTGGGTTGTACCTGTCGGCGCTGACCTGCGGATGAAGCGCCGGCGCCAGAAGCGCGAACAGTTGCTGTCCAGCTACCGCGCCGAACAAGCGCCTCCAGGCGGAGCGGTCCGAGGGTCCCGGGTGATCGTCCGGGCTTGTGTTGGTTGGGCCGGTTCCGGCAGTCTTGCTAGCTTGAGTACGTCGTGGAACGCCGTGGTCGGGTTCGATGGCCCCGGCGTGTGGAGGCTTGTGATGGTCTGTCTCATCCGTCATGCCCATGCCGGCGATAAGCACCAGTGGACCGGAAATGATCATGATCGCCCGTTGTCGGTTCCTGGTCACCATGAGGCCTACGGCCTGCTCGCCCGCCTACGTGACTATCCGATCAGCCGCATCCTGACCAGCCCGGCGGTGCGCTGTGTGCAGACGGTCGAGCCGCTGGGTCAGCGTCGCGCCGTGGCGGTGGAGCTGGTCGATGCGCTGCGGGTCGACGTCCCGGTCGAACGGCTGCTTGAGCTGGTGACCGATCCGGGGTTGGAGACCGCCGTGCTGTGCGGGCACGGCGAGCAGATCGGGGCGCTGGTCCGAGAGTTGGCCGATCGTGGGCTGGTGGGGGAGGGGCCGCTGGGTTGGGCCAAGGGGTCCACCTGGGTCCTGGACACCAACCAGGGTCGGGTGGTTGGCGCCAGGTATCTGCCGCCGCTGCGGCTCAAGGACCTCGCCGGCCGCTACTAGGAATCGCCTGTCCCTCACCGAGGAAGGCGGATGAAGCAGGATCGCACCGGGAACCAGTCCGACGGCCAGGCGCCGGCGCTGGAACTGGTGGGACTCCACAAGCGGTTCGGCGAGACGACCGCGGTCGACCGGCTCGACCTGGTGGTGCCCGGGGGGTCGTTCTTCGGGCTGGTCGGGCCCAACGGCGCCGGCAAGACCACCACCCTGTCGATGGCCGTCGGGCTGCTGCGCCCCGACGCCGGGACGGCCAGGGTGTTCGGGGTGGACGTGTGGGCCGACCCGGTGGCGGCCAAGCGGCTTCTCGGGGTCCTGCCCGACAACATGGCCCTGCCGGAGCGGCTGACCGGCCGCGAGCTGCTCACCTACCTGGGGCTGCTGCGGGGGCTTGACCGGGCGACGGTGGCCGCGCGGGCCGAGGAGCTGCTGGAGGTGCTGGACCTCCTTGGGGCCGAGCGGACCATGGTGACCGACTACTCGGCCGGGATGCGCAAGAAGATCACCCTGGCCACCGCGCTGCTCCACACCCCGCGGCTGCTGGTCCTCGACGAGCCGTTCGAGGCCATCGACCCGGTGTCGGCGGCCACCATCCGGGCCATCCTGCAGCGCTTTGTCGAGGCCGGCGGGTCGGTGGTGCTCTCCAGCCACGTCATGACCCTGGTCGAGCAGGTCTGCGACCACGTCGGGGTGATCGCCGGCGGGCGGCTGGTCGCCGCCGGCACCCTGGACCAGGTCCGCGGCGGCGGCTCGCTGGACGACGCCTTCGTGCGGCTGGTCGGCGGCCACATCACCGTCGAGGGCCTGTCGTGGCTGGCGTCCTGACCCCGGAGGCACCGGGCACGGCCGTCCGCGACACCGCCGGCGCCCTGATCGGCATGCGCCGGACCCTTGTCCGCAACGCCCCCGGCGGGTCGGCCACGGTGCAGCTGTTCCGGACCGTCGGGCTGGGGCTGGCGGTGGGCACGCTCCTGTGTGGTCTGATCCGGTTCGACGACCCCGACCGCTGGGTGGACCTGCTGGCCGCGCTCTTCCTGGGCTGGCTGCTCGGCTGGGCGATGGGCCCGATCGCGGTCCGGGGCGCCGGCCAGGGCCTGCGGCCGGAGTGGTTCGCGCTGCTGCCCGTCCCGCC